>NZ_JBFULJ010000015.1:0-34815 GCF_056400385.1 Priestia sp. P5_B4 | reverse complement strand
GTCTTACTCCTGTTCATTTAGAGCTTATCAATTCAATTGGAGATGATCCGCTTCTTCCTATACTAGCAATGGGCGGAGCCGGTCAGGTAGGTGCTGCTTTTGCTATTTATATCAAAACGAAGAAAAAACGTTTAAAGCGAGCAATTGGAGGCGCTCTTCCTTCAGGGCTGCTTGGAATCGGAGAGCCGCTTATTTTTGGAGTCACACTTCCTTTAGGGCGTCCATTCTTAACCGCTTGTCTCGGAGCTGGAATCGGCGGAGYGTTTCAGGCACACTTTCATATTGCAACTGTAGCGGTGGGGGTATCAGGTTTACCGCTTACGTTTTTAGTTCATGCGCATCAAATTTTTCTTTATTTACTTGGATTAGTTGTTGCTTATGCAGCAGGCTTTGTTTGTACCTATTTCTTTGGATTTAACGATGAAATGGCGAGGGAGTTTGAATGATCGGTATTTCGTTTTATTTAAATGATAGTGATGCCCCCGAAAAATTAATAGAAGCGAGTGAGTGCGGCGTTACACGTGCATTCACTTCGCTTCACATTCCAGAAGAAAAAGGGGATTTGGCTGAACGGGCAAAAGAATTGCTTCATGTGGCTAGAGATTGTGGAATAAGCGTGTATGCAGACGTATCTAAGCATACGCCAGTTCATTTAGGTATTGAAAGCCTTATGTCGCTATCTTCACTTGGCGTATCTGGTATTAGACTAGACGATGGCTTTAGCGCAGAAGAAGCTCTTTCGCTTGCGAATGAATTTTATATTGCTGTTAATGCAAGTACGTTATCCAAACAAGAAATTGAAGCACTCTTATCTGCAGGTCTTCATCATCATCAGCTGCTTGCATGGCATAATTTTTATCCGCGGCCTGAAACAGGGCTTGAAGAAACGTTTTTTCAACAGCAGACAGATTTATTTAATGAACTTCGTATTCCAGTCTGCGCTTATATTCCTGGAGAAGACGAAAAAAGAGGCCCTATTTATCAAGGTCTTCCTACTAGAGAAAAAGACCGTAATAGATGTCCTTTTACCTCTGCAGTAGATTTATACGGATGCGGAGTAGCAGAGGTTTATATTGGAGATCCATGCGCCGGTTCAAGTTTATTAAAGCGTTTGGTTCAATATCAAGAAAGCCGTATTATTCCGCTGCGCATTCGTTCACCTCATATAGAGGGAACGTACAGCGTGCGTCCGGATGTATCAAAAGACGTTCTGCGTTTAGTTGATACTCGATCTGTAAAACCAGTACCGCCATTTCATACAGTAGAGCGCAGAATGGGAGCAATTACAATGGACAATGATGGCTACGGACGTTACAGAGGAGAGGTTCAAATAGCTAAAACGAATTTGCCTGCAAATGCTAATGTGAATGTGATTGGGTATGTAATAGAAGAAGATCATGAGCTGCTTTCGTTAGTGAGACCGGGGCAAAAACTTGAGCTTGTCACTGTCTAAATGGAAAAAACGCGTATTTTTTAAAAAGCCGCTAACTAGTAAGCTTATAAAAGTAAAGAGCACACACTGCTTAAAAAAGGTGTGTGCTTTTTATTTTACTAAAAAGGAAACTATTTTCATTGCTGAATCATGAACCTTTCTATTGAATAAAACGCTTTACTATGATAAAACTATTACAGGTAAACATATGATAATCGTTTAATTTTATAGAGATACAACGCCACTAGGGGTGCTTTCTAAGCTGAGAGAGACGAGAAGTCTTAACCCTTATAACCTGAACTAGGTAATACTAGCGTAGGAAAGAGGTATTGTAATGGATGTTTTGTATGGTATTTCCTTACGAACTCGTTATAATAATTTTTTGTATATAAACAAAAACACTTCTTTCCTGCGAAAGAAGTGTTTTTTTATGCGTAAAGGAAGGTGTCATACATGGAAGAAACAATTGATTTGATTGTCAAACAGGTAGAGGAGCGCAAAGGGGAGCTAATCCAGTTAGTAAAAACGCTTGTTTCATATAAAACGCCGGCGCCTCCTGCACGAAATTCTCATGAAGCGCAGCGTTACGTAGCAGATTTCCTTAAAAACTGCGGTTTTTCCATCGATATGTGGGATTTATATTGCAACGATCCTATTGTAGTGGGCACGTTAAAAGGGAAAAAATCAGCTGACTATCAAAGCTTAATTATTAACGGGCATATGGATGTAGCTGAGGTACAAGAAAATGAAAAGTGGGAGACAAATCCGTTTGAAGCTGTGGTAAAAGACAACATGATAATCGGACGCGGAGTTGCTGATATGAAAGGCGGCTTGGCAGGAGCATTATTTGCAGTCCAGCTTTTAACAGAAGCAGGAATCGAACTGCCGGGAGACTTGATTTTTGAATCCGTTGTAGGAGAAGAAGTGGGAGAGGCAGGTACGCTGCAATGCTGTCAGAAAGGATATACAGCTGACTTTGCGCTTGTTGCTGATACGAGTGATTTACATATTCAAGGTCAAGGCGGAGTGATCACGGGATGGATTACGATAAAAAGCAGTAAAACCTATCATGACGGTACACGCCGAAGTATGATTCATGCTGGAGGAGGTCTGTTAGCTGCGAGTGCTATTGAGAAGATGGCAAAAGTGATCGGAGGGCTGCAAGAATTGGAGCGCCACTGGGCTGTTACAAAAAGCTATCCAGGATTTTTGCCGGGAACAAATACGATTAATCCAGCAGTAATCGAAGGRGGAAGGCATGCTGCGTTTATTGCAGATGAATGCAGGCTGTGGATCACCGTTCACTATTATCCCAATGAATCATACGACCAAGTATCAAAAGAAGTGGAAGAATACATTTTAGCTATTGCAAAAGCAGATCCATGGTTAAAAGATAACCTGCCAACCTTTGAATGGGGAGGCACATCAATGATTGAAGACAGAGGAGAAATCTTCCCGTCATTAGAAATTGATGAAAATCACGCTGGAGTACAGCTGCTTGCAAATACTCATGAACAAATTGAAGGGAAAAAGCCCCCAATCGATGTGTCAACTAGCGTAACAGATGGCGGTTGGCTAGCTGATGCGGGAATTCCGGCAGCTATTTATGGTCCGGGAAATTTAGCAAATGCACATGCTGTGAATGAACAATTAGATATGAATCAGCTTATTCAATATACAAAAGTGATGGTGCAGTTCATTTATACGTGGCTGCATACGCATAAGGAGTGATCATCATGAAATTTAGTGAACGATTATACGAAAAGCTGCAGCCTATTTGGCGTCAAAATCATAATCATCCCTTTGTACAGGGAATGGGAGACGGAACGCTTGAAAAGAAGAAGTTTCGCTTTTACATGATTCAAGATTACCTTTACCTAATTGATTATGCTAAATTATTTGCGATTGGAGCCATGAAAGCTACCGATGTTCAAACGATGGGGAAATTTGCTGCACTTTTGGATTCTACATTAAACGAAGAAATGAGCCTGCACCGTGAGTATGCCAAGAAATTTGAAATCAGCGAAAAAGAATTAGAAAAAGCGCAGCCATCTCCTACAACGCTTGCATACACACACTATATGCTGCACGTTGGTCAAAGCGGAACATTAGCTGAATTAGTGGCGGCTCTTTTGCCTTGTATGTGGAGCTATTGGGAAATAGGAAAAGAACTCAGTGAAAAGCCTGGAGCTAACAATGAGTTTTATCGTGAGTGGATTGAAATGTATAGCTCAGAAGAATTTGGAGAACTAGCGACATGGTGTATTAATTTATTCGACTCACTTACTGAAGACAAATCAGAAGCGGAGTTAGAAAAGCTCGAAGAAATTTTCTTAAATACAACGCGTTTTGAGTATATGTTCTGGGATATGGCTTATAACGAAGCGATGTGGCCAATTCATGAATAAGTCTGTGTTATCTTTTCAAAACGTCAGTTTTACGTACAAAAATGGTGATCAACCGATTTTAACATCATTAAACTTAGACGTGAAAGAAGGCGAGTTTGTCAGTATCGTTGGAGCGAGCGGTTCTGGGAAAAGTACGTTGTTTCGTCTCATTACAGGTCTTGAACAGCAGAGTGAAGGCGATATCGTGATTAACGGACAGTCTTATGAAAAGCGGCTTGGAAAAGTAGGCTACATGCCGCAGCAAGATTTGCTTCTTCCGTGGCGCACGATTTTAGACAATGCAGCGCTGCCGCTTGAGCTTCACAATGTGTCAAAAGCAAGTGCTCATAGGCAAGTATCTCAGCTGCTCGAAGAGTTTGGTTTAAAAGGGTATGAAAATCGTTTTCCAAGTGATTTATCTGGAGGGATGAAGCAGCGTGTTTCTTTTCTGCGAACGGTATTAAGCGGTTCTAACGTACTGCTTTTAGATGAGCCTTTCAGTGCGCTTGATGCCATTACGCGTTTGTCGATGCAAGAATGGCTGCTTGAACAATGGCAAAAGCGTAAGCACACCATCTTATTTATCACTCATGACGTAAACGAAGCGCTTTTTTTATCAGATCGTATTTTTATCTTTTCAGACAAGCCGGTAAGTCATCTTGAAGAGATTCAAGTGCCGCTTAGCAGACCTCGAACGCAAAAAGATTTGAATCAACAGCGTGTGCTTGACGTAAAAGATTATTTAATTGAACAGCTTAGATCGAAGGTGAACACATGAAAAAGTACGGAGCTTCAGTGATATTAGTAGTCATTTTACTGGTTGCTTGGGAAATTGGAGCACGCATTGTAAACTATCCGTTTATTTTACCAACGCCCACCGGTATTTTAACGAAGCTTTGGGATTTGCGAATGGATTTATTGTTTAAGCATTTACCAGCTACGTTATCTATTGTCGTAATTGGGCTAGTTATATCCGTTGTGCTAGGGGTTCTGCTGGCCGTGTGGATGAATTGGAGCTCGCTTATTGAGCGTGCTTTCTATCCGCTTATTATTGCGTCACAAATGATTCCGACCATTGCCATTGCTCCTGTATTTGTTCTCTGGTTTGGCTACTCCATTTGGAGCAAAGTGATTGTGACCGTATTAATTACGTTTTTTCCCATTACCGTTAGCACGTTTGACGGGCTTCGTTCCACRAACAAAGAGTTAAAAGAACTCATGTTAACGATGGGAGCAACAAAAAAAGATATTTTCTTTAAGTTGAACATTCCTTCTGCACTGCCTCATTTTTATTCAGGGCTCAAAGTAGCGGTTACCTTTAGTATAATAGGTGCTGCCATTGGCGAATGGTTAGGTGCACAAGCAGGCTTAGGATATTTCAGTCGTCGTATGATGACACAGTTTGATGCAGCTGGTGTATTTGCACCAATTGTAATTTTATCCGCKCTTGGTATTTTATTCTTTATTATTGTAGTAGGTTTTGAAAAACGTTCATTAAAGTGGAGGAAAACAGAATGAAAAAATGGTTTGTAATTGGCTTAAGCCTGATGCTTGTTTTGATGCTCGCTGCTTGTGGTCAGAACAAGGAAAATAAAGCTGGTGACAGTAAAAAATTAAAAGACGTTACAATTATGCTTGATTGGTATCCAAATGCAGTGCACAGCTTCATTTACGCTGCACAAGAAAAAGGATATTTCAAAAAAGAAGGGCTGAATGTAAAAGTACAGTTTCCTGCTAATCCAACAGACTCGCTTAATTTAGCAGCTGCTGGGAAAGTTACGCTCGGCCTTTATTATCAGCCTGATGTAGCAATGGCACGAGCAAATGAAGATGTGCCGGTAAAGTCGGTAGGAGCAATCGTAAGGTCTCCGTTGAACCGAGTTGTGGCGCTGAAAGATAGCGGTATTAAGCGTCCTAAAGATTTAGAAGGAAAAGTAGTAGGCTACAGCGGAACACCATTAAGTGAATCTGTTCTAAAGAAAATGGTGAAAAGCGA
Organism: Priestia sp. P5_B4; assembly: GCF_056400385.1. Lineage (NCBI taxonomy): Bacteria > Bacillati > Bacillota > Bacilli > Caryophanales > Bacillaceae > Priestia > Priestia sp. P5_B4. Next base: position 29,000 of record NZ_JBFULJ010000015.1, on the reverse strand, counting down.
TGGAGGAGATCCGAATAAAGTCAAACTAGTAGACGTAGGATTTGAGTTAAATTCATCGCTGATTAGTAAAAAAGTAGATGCCGTAATAGGGGCATATATTAATCATGAAGTACCATTGCTTCACAAAAAAGGATACAAAACGGTTGACATTGATCCTTCGGATTACGGCGTACCATCTTACTATGAGCTAGTGGCAGTTACTGGGGATCAAACATGGGCAAAAGATTCTGATACGATTAAAGCGTTTTGGCGTGCTGCGACAAAAGGATATGAGTACACAGAGAAGCATCCAAAAGAATCACTTCAAATTCTATTAGATAACCAAGATAAATCAAACTTCCCTCTTGAAAAAGACGTGGAAACAAAAAGTTTAAATATTTTACTTCCGAAAATGAAGTCTGAACACGGATTTGGCAGTCAAACGAAAGAATCATGGCAGTCAAATGTGGACTGGTTAAAAGAGTCAGGATTAATTAAGAAAAAGCCAAATGTAGATGAAATGTTTGAGAATATCGGAGAATCTAAGTAAATAATTTAAGACGAATTTAAAAAAACCTTCTTATACTGAACGTAACTTTCTGAAAGAGAAAGTGAAAAGGTAAAGGAGGTTTTTTTATGGCTTTTACGATGGTAGATAAGGAAACATGTATTGCTTGCGGAGCATGTGGAGGGAGCGCACCAGATCTTTATGATTATGATTCAGAAGGTCTTGCTTATGCGGTGTTAGATAACAACGAAGGAATAAAAGAAGTTCCTGAACATCAGCAAGATGAGATGGTGGAAGCGTATGAAGGATGCCCAACAGACTCGATTAAAGTTGCAGAGCAGCCCTTTTATGGAGATGCAACAAAATTCGAATAGGTTTTTTGAAAAAAAGTTAATGATAAAGTACATTTAGTTATGCGATAAATAAATATTTGGTGAAATAGAAAGTTTCAAAACAAAAAAGGTCTTGCCTAGAGCAAGACCTTTTTTTATTCTAAATTTGCATGCTTTCCGTACATTGTATGAGTATCAAGTTCTTTCTTCTCCATGAAGCGAAGAATCAGCGCATCGTAAAAGAGAAGAAGCGTTTGTTCAAACAATGATGCCATAGGCTGTACTGTTTGATAACTGCTTTGTTCTTGATCCTTAGGAGCACCAGGCAGCTTCACGATAAAGTCAGCCAGCTTGCCAAGCGTGGAGTCGGGAGAAATTGTGACTACTCCAACTTTTCCTCCAAGTTCTTTTGCTTTTTGAGCGATAGGAATCAAGCTCTTCGTCTCGCCAGAACCTGATCCGATGATTAATAAATCATCCTGCGTGAAAGTGGACGTCACGGTTTCTCCAATGACATAAGCATCAATGCCCATATGCATCATACGCATAGCAAACGACTTGCCCATAAGACCTGAACGGCCTGCTCCAGTGACAAACACTTTTTTAGATGAGATGATGCCATTTACAAGCTGCTCAGCTTCATCATCAGCGATTAGAGCTGTTGTTTGTAAAAGCTCATTCATAACTGTTTTTAAATGTTCGCTCGTCTGCATAGAAAGCTCCTTAATTTGTAATAAGCTCTTTCATTTGAGAAGCAACTGATTTTTTATCGTCTTGGCTCGTGATTCCTCCGCCAACGATAACAAGATCAGGCTGTGCTTTTACTACTTCAGGTAAAGATTCTAATTTAATGCCGCCAGCAACGGCTGTTTTTGCATTTTTTACAACGCTTTTGATTGTTACTAAATCTTCAAAAGAGTTTTGGCCAACTGCTTGAAGATCGTATCCTGTGTGTACACAGATATAGTCAACGCCAAATTCGTCTAGCTCTTTTGCGCGTCCTTTAATATCTTTTACCCCAATCATATCGACAAGAATTTTTTTACCTTGTTTTTTGGCTTCTTCAACTGCACCTTTGATTGACATATCTTCAGCAACACCTAAGATGGTAATGATGTCTGCTCCAGCTTGAGAAGCTTGCTGTACTTCATAGCCAGCTGCATCCATAATTTTTAGGTCAGCTAATACTTTTAAATTAGGAAATGCTTCTTTAATTTCTTTAACGGCGCGAAGCCCTTCATTGATTACAACGGGCGTACCGATTTCCACGATATCAATATGTTCTTCAACTTCTTTTACTACCTCTTTTGCTTGAGAGATATTAACAAGATCTAATGCTAATTGTAATTCCATTCTACTCCACTCCTTACAGAAATGTATAAATACCTTTTGTGCTTTTTTATATATAAAGCAGCTGGTGTAGTTATTGTACCCCCAGTTTGAGGTTCTTAAAAGTACGCACTTTTCCCACAAATAGTGTGGGGAATGATAGTATACAGAAGTATACTAATGGACATATCAGTCTTGTAACCGCTTAATCTTCATTAAAAATGCGGATGATGTTGAGTAACATCATCCGCATAAAAAATAAAAACTATGGAATAGAAGGAGTAGTTTCCATCATTTAATTAACGTTTCCGCCTTTTGTTCTTGATTGGGCAGCACTGTATCACGGTAATTTTTACCCCAATCATACATGGCTGTCAAAATGGGCATTAAACTTTCTCCTTCTTTTGTAAGTGAGTATTCGACTTTAGGTGGTACAACAGGATAAACTTTACGGTTAACAATTAAATCTTCTTCCAGTTCCCGCAGCTGGTTAACCAGCATGCGCGGCGTAATATCAGGAATAAGCGATTTTAGTTCCCCGAACCGTTTTGTTCCTTCACGTCCTAAGTGCCATAGTATCAGCATCTTCCATTTTCCACCGATAATAGCAAGCGTTAATTCTTTTTCACAGTTAAATTCCTTATTAAGCTGGCTCAATTGCTTCACCCCTATGACCAATAGTATAAAATTTATTTTAAAGTACTTCTTATTATACCGGTGCTGACAATCCTTTTACAAAAATCCGGCTTGCGCTTTTCCGTTAAAAAAGGGGAGCTTTTTTATTACATAGTTATTCTTGACTAGTGGGAGCTAAAAGGTGGCCTTTAGTCATGTTTTTTGTGTTCAATTGTTTAAATATAAAAAAAGATGGGAAATCACTCAATAACAATGCTAAAGGAGGCAGTAAAAATGGAAAGAAGCCGATCTGAATTACAAAACCCTGCTTTAAGCAACAGTGCAGGCATTAATAACGACGTAGGAATCAATAACAATCCACAGACAGCTAATAGCACTACTGCTGTTAGCACTGGAAAAAGCTGCAGCAGCAAGCTAGTAAAAGGTGTTGTTGTCGGGGCAGTTGTGGGTGGATGTATAACATTACTTGATAATAAAACTCGCTCATCTGTTAAAAGAAGAGCCGTTACATTAAAGGACTCTTCTGCAAACATGATTAATCAAGTAAAAGAGAACCCTCAAGAAACAAAAGAAAAAATGGTGCAGCAAATGAAAAACGCATCGAATCTTTTAAAAGATGCAATTAATGATGCTAAACATTTGTACGAGCGTGTAAATGAAGATTTCTTTAAGCAAGCAGAAGATGTGAAAAGCGTTACGCATGATGCAAAATCGACGGTAGAAGATGCTAAAAGTGATTTACAGCAAATTGGTGAAAAAGTGAAAGATGCAACTTCTGAAATAAGTAAGGAAAAGATGACGCCAGACGAAAAACCAGAAGCTGAGCGTGAAAGAACATACCAGTCTATTCACTAAAAGGGAGATGTTAACTGTGAGTCAAATGAATGAAGGAACTACAAAAGACATGAATAAAATTGAAGAAACGGCAGATAATTTAGGGACGGAGAAAAAAGAAGCAATTTTGCAGAACTTTGATACGTTTACCGATTATTTAAGTCAAAAAGTTCATGTCGGTAAAAAGCTCGGGTTAAGTGAGGAACAATTAACGGCCGCTACAAAAAAAGTGGCTAGCTATTTAGCCAAAAATGAGGAGCCTCGAAACCGAGAAGAAAAAGTCCTTCATGAGTTATGGAAAGTCAGCAGTGAAGAGGAAAAGGAAGTCCTTTCTCATCTCATTTTAAAACTAGTTGCGTAACATTAAAAAAGCATCCCATCTATCAGGATGCTTTTTTAATGTATTAAGATGATTGATTTTGAGCCTTTTGAATCGTTTTATCCCAGTCAATACCGCAATCATCCGTTGCACAAGAAGATTGCTGTGCGCAGCTTGCACATTTTCCCTGAGTACTCTTGCGGAAGAATTTTGTCATATGATAAAGGGCATATCCAAATATCAAAACCCCAATTAAAATGTTAATAATCAATGTTATTCACTCCTTTTAAGAAAAACCAAGTACTTTTCCAATAGTGTGTACAAGCAAAGCTACGAGATAAGCGACAACCAAAGGGTAGGCCACAGCAAATGCTGTCCATTTCAATGAGCCGGTTTCTCGTCGAATAACAGCGACGGTTGCTAGACACGGAACATAAAGAAGAACAAACACCATAAACGTATAGGCTGTTAGCGGTGTAAAGAATGTCTTCATTGTGTCGCCAAGCTGTCCTTCTTGTACTTTATAAATGATGCTCATAGTCGAAACAACCACTTCTTTTGCTAGGAAGCCTGTAATCAGTGATGCTACAGCTTGCCATGTCGCAAAACCTAAAGGTATAAATAGCGGAGCGATAGCACCTCCAATAATAGCCATAAAGCTATTTTCCATATCTACTCCAAAACCGCCAGGGCCAGCGTAAGATGATAGCCAGATAAATACAGAGCCAGCTAAAATAACCGTACCTGCTTTTCGGACGAAATTTCGGCCTTTTTCCCACGTGCTTCTCCAAAGAGTCTTGGCTTGAGGTACGCGGTAAGGAGGAAGTTCAACAATGAAAGTTGATTGTTCGTCTTTAAGAAGCGTTACTGATAAAATTTTCGTTACAACAAGTGCTAAAATAATGCCAAGCAAGTACATAGAAAACACCACAGCTGCTCCGTTTTGTACAAAAAACGCACCTACAAACAAAGCGTATACAGGAAGGCGTGCTGAGCAGCTCATAAATGGATTTACTAAAATGGTCATAAGGCGCTCTTTTCGCTGTTCAATTGTACGCGCGGCCATGATCCCTGGTACGTTACATCCAAAGCTAATAATCATCGGAATAAATGCTTTTCCGTTCAAACCGAAAAATTCCATGATACGATCCATTACTACAGCAATTCGAGCCATGTATCCTGAATCTTCAAGCAGGGAAATGAAAAAGAACAGGACAAAAATTTGTGGTACAAATACTAGTACGCCGCCTACGCCTGCGATGATGCCGTCCACAATTAAATCATGAATAAATGGAGCGGCACCAGCTGCATTTAGAAGAGAATCAGCGCCTTTACTAAGCGTTCCGCCAAAAAAACCGTCCAGTTTATCAGAAAGAGGAACGCCAATCCAAGTAAACGTAATATTAAAAATCAAATACATTAAGCCAAGAAAAATAGGGAGACCAAGCCACTTATGCGTCACAATTCGATCGATTCGATCTGTGAAGGTTAGAGGTGTTTCGCTGCCCTTTATGATACACTCGCTGGAAATGCGTTCAATAAATGCTGTACGCACGTCGAAGAAATGCTCGCTAAGCGGCTTGGTTAATTTTTGTGCAGCCGCTTTTCGAAGCTCAAGCAGCTCTGAGTAACTCGTTTTTTCTTTTAATGTTGATTCGATTACGCTATTTTCCGCTAAAAATTGAATGGCAATCCATCTGCTGACATCCGCTTTTGTTTGAATCATATGAATTGCTTGTTCAGCGGTTTCCCCGTAATTTAATTGAAATGAAGGGGCTTTTAAATCTTGCTTCAAAGTGGAGAGAAGCTCATTAATTCCTTTTCCATTGCGGGCAATAATTGCAGAAACCGGAATATGTAATGATTTGCTAAGTTTTTCTAAATGAAAAGTTAATCCACGTTTTTCCGCTACATCAATCATATTTAAGCCGATTACTAATGGCTTTCCATATTCCAATGCTTGAATAGTGAGGTGCATGCTTCTTTCAAACTGAGAAGCGTCTACAATATTCAGCATACTGTTAAATTCTCCGGTTAACAAAAAGTTAGTTACCACTGCTTCATCTGAAGAAAGAGGAGTAAAATCATACACACCCGGCAAATCAACCAGCTGGCTGTTTTGCTTTTTAATAGACCCAACTTTCTTTTCAACGGTTACACCGCTCCAATTTCCTACGTATTCATAGGAATCTGTTAATATATTGAATAAAGAAGTTTTTCCTGTGTTTGGATTTCCTAAAAGTGCAATTGTACTCATGCTGTCTCAACCTCAATTTTAGCCGCATCGCGTTTTCGGATGCTAATCATTTGACCTTGACATTCAATAATACAAGGTCCCCCTAAGATGGTTTTTTGCTTCATGCATAGTTCGCAGCCTTTTTTTACTCCAAAAGAAAGAAGGCGGCGTTCTAATGATCTATCTAAAAATTCAATGTTTTTAACTTTTACTTTGTCGCCAATACTCACGGTAGTTAAATTCATCATTCAGCACTCCTGTTAATGATAATCATTTTCAATTTGTATCTATCTCGATTATACATAAGGTTCTAAAATCAATCAATGCTTCTAGAGCGTTACAATTAAAAATATATATTTATAACTATATTTTTCAGGTGAAATTATGTACGATTTTAGCAGCAAATTGTCAGGAGGGATGTGAGTGGAGGTAATCATTCGCAAAATGAGAAAAGAAGATATTACGTCTGTTCAATACGTCGCAAAGATGAGCTGGTATGATACATATGAAGGGATTATTCCTAGAAGCGTTCAGAATCGGTTTCTTTCAGAAGCATACTCCAATAAAAGGCTGCTGTGGCGCTTGCGCAATTCGTTCATTTATGTGGCAACTATTGATGAGAAAATCGTAGGGTACGCTAACTTTTTCCGACTACAAAACAGAGGGGAAATAGAACTAGGATCTATCTATATACTTCCTGCTTATCAAGGAAAAGGAATCGGTTCGCAATTGTTAGAAAAAGGAATGAAGCGCTCGAAGGAATTAAAAATCGTTTACATTAACGTAGAAAGGGAAAACGGAATAGGCCGTGCTTTTTATCAATCAAAAGGTTTCCAGCTCGTGGATGAATTTGATGATGAATTTGAAGGGCACTTGTTAAAAACGATGCGGATGAAGTTAATGATTTAAGCCTATAGCATGAACGTTATCTTAAAAAAGCTGATTTTAAACTTTCTGCTAAAATCAGCTTTTAATTACAGAATAACGATTGACCTTATTCTTGTGAATATGGTAACATTAATCAGAACTTAATGACCGAAAATGTTTTTCGGTCAAACAGTCAGGCGGAAGTAAGGATTATTGGAGGCTAAAAAACATGAATATGATTAAAGGAGAATGGAAAAAAATCTTTTCCAAACCAATGACTATTGTTGTGATTTGCGGATTGTTATTTGTTCCATTACTTTATAATGTCATCTTTTTATCTGCTTACTGGGATCCATATGGAAAAACAGATCAAATTCCAGTTGCAGTGGTAAATGAAGATAAAGGTGCTACGTTAGATGGAAAGAAATTGAATGTCGGTCGTGATTTTGTTGATGATTTAAAGAAAAATGATAAATTTGACTGGAAATTTACGAACAAAGAAAAAGCGTTAGAAGGCCTAAAAAATGAGGACTACTATTTAGTTTTAGAAATTCCAAAGAATTTCTCCAAAAATGCAACAACATTAATGGATAAAGATCCTAAAAAAATGAAATTTATCTATCATACAAATGCCGGAAAGAACTATTCAGGCGCTCAAATTAGCTCAAATGCAGTGGCTAAAATCAATGATCAGATTAAAGAAGCAGTCACAAAGCAGTATGCTGAAACGGTATTTGACAGCTTTAAGCAAGTAGCGGACGGTCTTCAAAAAGCAAGTGACGGTGCAGGAGAGCTCGAAAATGGCTCAAAAACGCTGCGGGATAACATGAAGAAATTAGCAGACAGCACGGTTACATTCGAAGACGGTACAGCTAAATTGGCAAGTGGGTTAACGGATGCACGAAAAGGAGCAACAGATTTAAATGCAGGTGCAGCTAAGCTCCTAAACGGTGCGGATAAGATTAATGAAAACTTAGGCAGTCTAAACAGCGGTTTAGGAAAGTTAGAAAGTGGGAGCGGACAGCTTTATGCGGCTTCTAAAGAACTTGAAACAGGTGCGGGAAAGCTTAGTAATGGATTAGGACAACTACAAGACGGAACTGCAAAACTGCAAGGAGCAACACAGCAGCTCAATGAAGGAACAAAGACACTTCAAGGGAAACTACCACAGTTTACAAGCGGCTTAAATCAAGTGGACGCTGAAGTGAGCAGCGTTACGCAGCAAATTAATCAAGCGGAACAGGAAATTACACAGATTAAACAGCAGGTTGATTCAAAAAAAGCAGAGTTTGAACAGCAGCAGCAAGCCCTCATTGACAGCATTAACAGCAACGAGTCCATTCCTGATGAGCAAAAACAAACGCTGATTGCAGGAATTAAAAAACTCACGTCTCAGCAGTTTATGGATGAACAGCAGCAAAAAGCAGAGCAGCTAAAAGCAAAAGTAGATAAAGTGCAAGAGTTATCAGCAGCGCTTCAAAAGCTCTCTAAAGGCGGAGAAGATATTCAAAGCGCTATTAATAAAATTGCTGATGGACAAAGTCAGCTGTACAATGGCCAGACAAAATTATATAATGCCCAAACTCAATTATACAACGGTGCTGTTAAACTAGCAGACGGAGAAAAGCAGTTCAACAGCAAATTTGCAGAATTAAACAGCGGTATTGCTGACGCTCATACAGGAGCTGGAAAGCTTGCTGACGGGCAGCAGCAAATTGTGGATGGACTTAAGAAGTCTGAACAAGGAAGCGCAGCGCTAGCAAATGGTTTAACACAGCTAGAAAACGGGGCAACCAAATTAGCAAATGGTTCTAAAGAGTTAACAAATGGTTCGTCCAAACTATATGATGGTTCATCTAAATTATCAGATGGAACAAGCGAGCTTCATTCATCTTTAGCAGATGGTGCAAAAGATGCAAAAGATGTTAAAGCGGATGATAAAACATATAGCATGTTTTCAAATCCAACGGATTTAAAATCAGATAAACAAAACAACGTAGATAAGTACGGTGTCGGATTAGCTCCATACATCTTATGTATTGGCTTGTTTGCGGGAACGTTAATGTTCTCAGCGGTATATCCAATGAAAGAGCCATCAATTCGACCGACATCAGGCATTTCGTGGTTCTTAAGTAAGTTTAGTGTCATCACTATTGTAGGTATGCTGCAGGCAGCGATTGCTGTTACAGCTCTTCTATGGGGCTTGCATTTAAACGTAACAAGCATTTGGCACTTCTATATCTTTACCATGATTACAGGTGTGACGTTCTTTACACTTATCTTGTTCTTAACAACAGGGTTAGGAAAAGTAGGGCAGTATTTAGCCTTCATTATTCTGCTGCTTCAAATTGGCGGCAGTGCAGGTACATTCCCTAAAGCACTTGTGCCGGAATTCTTCCAGGCAATTAATCCGTACTTGCCTATGACCTATGCAATTCGCGGTTTCCGTGAAATCATCTCAATTGGTGATGATTTCGGCTATGTATGGCATCAGGCTGGCGTACTTGGAATCTTTGCAGCAATCTTCATCACTCTTTCATTGATAATGTTTTATATCAATGCCAGAAAAGAGAAGCATCACACAGAGGARGAGGCAGCAGCATAATTTAACTAATATAAAAAGAGAGTTCCAGTTTAAAAAGGAACTCTCTTTTTCTTTATGATAGTATAGGTTTACGTATAAAAGAGGGGAACGTGAATGCATGCAGCTTACAAAATTTTCGGTATATGAAAGTGATCGTGTAAAAAAGTGGCAGGAAGGGCTGAAAGAATGGGACGGTTCAATATCGGAACGGATGATAAACGACCGAGCTGAAGATGAATTTTGGCAGCAGTATTTAGAGAAAATGTCTTTTAATTCAGTAAATGACCCTGTAGTAAAACAGCTTCAACAAGAACTTCTTGCTTTTTTGAATCCAAATGACTCTGTTATGGAAATTGGCCCTGGCTGGGGAAATTATACGTTTTCGATTGCTGATTATGTAAAAGAACTTACGTGTATGGATTGTTCGCCAAGCATTATTCGCTACTTACAAACGCAATCAGATGCCCGCTCTAATCTAAAGTTCATAGAAGGTAAATGGGAGTATGAGCGTCTAACAGATAACTACGATGCCGTAGTAGGAATAAACTGTTTTTACCGTATGCATAATATTGTCGATGGTCTCTTAAATATGAACGATTCGGCTAATCGTTTGGCGGTTATAGGCATGTCAACGGGTCCAGAAAAGCCTCACTACGTAGAGTTACATAGAAAGCTTGGGTACGAGATTAAATGGCGCCGTAAGGAATATATTGACTTACTAAATATTTTATATGAACTGGGTATTTACGCAGATTGTAAGCTGGTTCCTATAACCAAAACGGTAACTTATGAGACGTACGAAGATCTCATCAAGAAGAACTCGACAAAGGTGCTTTCTAAAGATATTGACAAGTTAGAAACTGAGAAGATTATTTTACAGCATGTAAAGAAAATAAATGGCACATATGAATATACGTATCAATATCATATGGCTTTTATTTATTGGAAACCGATAAAAAGAACCCGTTGAGTAAAATCAACGGGTTCTTTTTAGTAGGGATAAAGCTGTAATTTAGAATAAGCAATATTAAAATCGTCGCCGCTTAGAAGAACTTTCAATTCCTGCTTCTTCACGGTATTTAGCTACTGTTCTTCTTGAAATCTGAATTCCTTCGCTGGAAAGAAGAGACATGAGCTTTTGATCTGAAAGAGGTTTTAATTTATTTTCTTCGGCAATTAATGTTTTGATTTTTTCTTTTATAAAGGCAGTAGAATTGCTTTGTTCGCCATCAGTTCGCTCTAAAGAATTGGTGAAAAAGTATTTTAACTCAAACAGCCCGCGTGGCGTTTGAATATACTTTCCGTTAGTCGCACGACTTACCGTTGATTCGTGACAGTCTATTTTTTGAGCAATATCTTTTAAGTTAAGCGGCTTTAGCCCCGAAATACCCATTTCAAAAAAATCTTGCTGATGTTCCACAATGGCTTTGGACACGTTGTAAATCGTCGCATTACGCTGCTCAATACTATTGATTAGCCAAGTAGCTTCATGAATTTTTTCCTGTACGTATCGATCGGTTGTTACGCATGCAGAGCGATGAACCAGCTTTTGATAGGTGCCGTTAATTTCGATGGGCGGAAGCAGCTCGCTATGAAGAATAACATGATAGCGGCCGTCAACTTTTTGTACCGTTACATCAGGCGAGATGTACTTTGTAAGCGGGACGTGGAAATCTCCTGCTGGACGAGGATTTAATGTCCGCAAGCAGTCAACAATTTCTTGTACTTCACGCATCGAAATAGAGTATTTTTTTGAAATGTTCCGATATTTTTTGTTAGCAATATCTTCAATATCGTGTTTTACCACGTCGTATAAAAGAGGAGACTTTGACTTTTTGGCCTTAATTTGAATAAGCAGTGAATCGACAAAATTTTGAGCGCCCACGCCAATCGGATCAAAGCTTTGTAAAACGTGAATCATATCGTTGACTTCGTTAATTGAAACATTCAGCAGTTCGGCTGCCAATTTTGGCTCAATTGCTAAAAAACCGTTTTTATTTAAGTTTCCAATTAGAAATTGAACGATGTGTTTTTGGTGTGAGTGTAAATGATTTAGCATAGACAGCTGCTCTAATAAATGACTCTCTAATGTCACAGTTTGATCAGATATATAATTAAACGGATTATAATCGTCATCGGTATAACCTTTTGAATATGAACGCTGTTCTCGAGTATCAAATGAATCTTTTTGCTGAGAGTCGCCAGCAGACAGTTTAATCACAGGATTTTCATTGACTTGCTGATGAAGATAATGAACTAAATCGGCCGTAGAATAATTTAAAATGTTGATAGACTGACGTAATTCAGGTGTCATGGCCAATTTTAATAGTTGTTTTTGGGATAAATCTAAACCTAATTGCATCATTGAATCACCTATCATTCTTGAGTTTTATTTCGACAATTCTGGCTGCATCGTTCGACATCATCATAGCTGAAAATGCGAAAGAATTCTATAGTGTTGTCAGATGTTCTTACACAGGGGCTAATTGCAAGAAAGAGTAGGAGAATAGATAAAACAAAAACGAATAGCTCCTGGCAATAGCTATTCGTTTGTTTTAACAGAGCCGCTAGGAGAACTTAGCTGCAATTTGGGGTGTTTCCCATTCTTCTATCTCCCCATGCGCACATCATATTTAAAATTTCTCGTAAGGTTTCGCCTTCTTCACTGAGTGAGTACTCTACTTTAGGAGGAACTTCATTGTATACTTTTCTATTAACCACACCGTCTTTTTCTAATTCTTTTAGCTGTTGAGACAGCATTTTTTTGGTAATAGCAGGCATAGCTCGCTGAAGTTCACTAAAACGTTTTTCACCTTCTTTTAATAGGCATAAAATAACGACTTTCCATTTCCCGCCGATTACTTCAAGCGTTGCTTCAACAGGTACATTATAGTGGGGTGCTTTCACCGTTAATCCTCCATTCATAAACAGATATGAAATATGGATATAATAATTTAATATCCATAGACCTAGGTTACCGGGAAGGTACCTGGTTACATGAAAGTGCCGTCTTTTGTAAACAACATGTATTTATTATACTGAAAAAGAACTTTTAATTGAAGGAAGAAATGTAAAAGGGGAGATCTTGATGAAAGCTTTACTGCTAGAAGGCAAAGGGAAAGTAAGTGAGATGAAAGTCGGGAATATCCAAAAGCCACATCCAGCTAAAGGTGAAATTTTAGTTAAAATTAAAGCTACTGCTTTGAACCCTGTAGATTATAAAACAGGAAACAGCGGTAATCCTAGTTGGACATATCCTCACGTATTAGGACTTGATTCAGCGGGCGTTGTCGAGGAAGTGGGAGAAGAAGTCACAGCTGTCAAAGTCGGAGACCGCGTTGTATATCATAGCGATTTATCAAAAAAAGGCGGGTTTGCACAATACGGAGTGACAACAGCCCACACAGTTTCTCTTATTCCGCAAGGGGTTTCATTCGAAGACGCTGCGGCTATTCCATGTGCGGGATATACAGCATATCAAGCATTGTTTCACAAAATGAACGCTTCAAAAGGACAAACAATTTTAATTCACGCAGGTGCTGGAGGGGTTGGAGGATTTACCATTCAGCTTGCCAAAAATGCAGGCCTTACAGTGCTCACAACCGCATCTTCTGCCAATCATGAGTTTGTAAAAAGTTTAGGTGCTGATTATGTAATCGACTACCGTAAAGAAGACTTTGTGAAAAAAGTGCTGGAGCTTACCGATGGAATCGGTGTAGATTTAGTCTTGGATACCGTTGGACGAGACAATGCAGACGAGTCGGTAAAGGCTCTTGCTTTTAATGGTCAAATTGCATTCATCGCAGGACCGCCTAATGTAAACGATGCGATTTCGTTTGCGCACCCACTATCGTTTCATCAAGTTGCATTAGGGAGTGTACATCAGTCTAATAACGTAAAAGAACAGCAAAAACTTGCTGAGATGGGAAATAAAATGCTTTTGCTTTTACAAGAAAATACGCTAAATGCACTCGTGGAAAAAGTCATTTCACTAGAAGAAGTGCCAGCAGCATTAGAKGAACTGGCGACTCGTCGAGTAAAAGGGAAAATTGTAGCTGTCATAGATAAGTGATAGAACGAAAAAGAGATTGAGACATAACTACATCAATTCAATCTAAAGACAAACAAATGGAATAAAGGAGCTCGTATCGACCATTTATTACACCGCTGTTGATTTCCGTGCAAGGCTTCGCTTTCCACGGCCGGCTGATAAGCCTCCTCGTTGCTTGCGCTCCTGGGGGTCTCATCCCTTCCGCTGTTCCCGCAGGAGTCTTCGCTTTGCCCTCCAATCAACAGCTAGAAGCAGCTAACTGGATGAACCCTACGTTTATCAGCACAATGAAAAGGTCCGAACGATTACTCGTTCAGACCTTCTTTAAACTAACATACTTTTTATTTTACCTCTTTTAAATCGTAAACTGCTGCGTATAGAGTTGGTGATAAAACCCTTGTTTTTCTAGCAGCTCGCAATGATTTCCTTCTTCAATAATTTGTCCGTCTTTTAAGACAAGAATTTGATCTGCATTTTCAATCGTTTTAAGGCGGTGGGCAATGACAAAGCTTGTTTTTCCTTTTAATAGATTACTCATTCCTCGTTGAATATCAATTTCTGTTTTTGTATCAATGTTGGAAGTAGCTTCGTCTAAAATTAAAATATCACAGTCAGAAAGCATAGCTCGAGCAATCGATAAAAGCTGCTTTTGACCTTCGCTTAAATTTCCTCCGCCAGCTGAAATCACGGTATTGTATTGCTGCGGCAAATGTTTGATAAACGAATGAGCATTGGCCATCTTTGCGGCGCTTTTCACTTCTTCGTCGCTGGCATCTAACCGGCCAAATCGAATGTTATCCGCAATCGTACCGGAAAATAAATAGGTATCTTGAAGAACAATGCCGATTCGGTTTCGTAAATCATAGATGTTATAGTCACTGATGGAACGTCCGTCAATTTTAATGTCTCCGTTTGAGATGTCATAAAATCGTGTGAGCAAGTTAATGATGGTTGTTTTACCAGAACCTGTCGGACCGACCAAAGCAACCATTTCACCTTTTTTTGCTGTCAGTGTAACATTTTTTAAAATCATTTTTTCATCGTTATAGCCAAATGATACGTTCTCAAAAGCAACGTCTCCTGCAAATTTTGTAACAGAAAGAGCGTTTGGCTTGTTTGTGACGTCCGGCTGCTCATCCATAATCGCAAACACGCGCTCTGCGCCGGCAATAGCCGAAAGAATGGTGTTTACTAAGTTTGCCATTTGACTGATTGGGCGAGAGAACTGACGTGAGTAGTTAACAAATGAAGCGATCATCCCAACTGTAACGCTACCTTGAACAGCCATAAATGCGCCCGCTCCGATCACTAGTGCTAAGCCTAAGTTGTTAATAAAGTTTGTGACAGGACCTAAGAAGCCTGAAAATGTTTCCGCTTTTGTTGCTGAACTTCTCAGCTGTTCATTTCGTTCATTAAAAACAGTTAAAAAGTCTTTTTCCTTACTAAAAAGCGTAACAACTTCTCCTCCAGAGATTGCTTCTTCTACAAAGCCGTTTAGCTCACCTAAGTCTTTTTGGCGTTTGACAAAATTTTCACTGCTTCGTTTTAATATTTGTCGAACGATTATAACCATCAAGGGAATAACAATCAGCGTGATAATGGCAAGAATCCAGTTGAGCGAGAACATCGCAATGGTAATGCCGACTAAAGACAAAATAGAGGACAGAGCCTGAATAACGCTTTGACTCAGAGCGCTGTTTAGATTATCAATATCATTTGTGACTCTGCTCATTAACTCTCCGTGAGCTCGTTTGTCAAAAAAGCGAAGGGAGAGAGTCTGAAGCTTTGCAAATAAATCTTGTCGAAGCATTCCAATAGTCGTAAACGAAACGTTCACCATTAAATAGGTTTGCAGCCATGTTAACAAAGATGTCGTAATGTAAATTCCTGCAAGAGTGAGTGACATTCGTATCGTTCCGCTGATATCTTTGGGAATAATATGCTCATCAATAATAACTCCAATTAAATAAGGGCCTAATAAATTAAGCAGGGAAGTCACAATAACTAAGCTTATCGCAGCCGCAAGCGGAGGTTTTCGTTTCCCCATATATGACCAGATTCTGTACAGTGTTTTTTTCGCATTTTTTGGCTTAACTACAGGGCCTTTCATCATTCCTCTAAGGCCGCGAATAGAGCTCATTTGATTTTTACCTTGGTTATTCACTAGGCAACACCTCTTTTCCGCCTTGTGCAAGGTAAATGTCGTAATAAAGAGAGCGATAACGAAGCAATTCTTCATGAGTCCCTTGTTCAGCAATTTTGCCTTCATCCATGACGATAATATGATCAGCGTGGAGAAGAGACGAAATTTTAGAAGCAATAATGATAACGGTCGCATCAGCAAACTCTTCTTTTAAATGTTTTAGTACCTGCGCTTCTGAGACAGCGTCTAATGCCGAAGTTGCATCATCGATGACCAGGATAGCAGGCTTTCTAACAAATGCACGCGCGATTGAAAGACGCTGCTTTTGCCCTCCTGATAAATTGGTTGCTCCTCGCGTTAAAGGATACTCATATCTTTCTGGAAGTTTTTCAATAAACTCCGTTGCGCATGCAAAATCCGCAGCATCTTCAATTTCTGAGGAAGAAGCCTGATCTTTTCCCATTCGAATATTCATATCAATCGTGCCGGTAAACAGCGTAGCTTTTTGAGGAATAAACCCAATGGATGAGCGAAGCACTTTTACGTCATAGTCCGTAAGGTTTTTTCCATCTACGAAGATTTCGCCTTCATCAGGATCATATAAGCGGGAAATAAGTTTTGCAAGCGTCGACTTCCCGCTTCCAGTAGAGCCGATAATGCCAATGGTTTCCCCGTGTCTAGCAGTGAACGAAATATCTTTTAATACGTTTTCGCCATTTTTACTATAGCTGTATGTAACGTTTTGAAACGATAGATCGCCTTTAAGTCTGTTGATTTGAGCAGCAGAGTTTGCTGGAGGGATGTCTATTTTTGTTTTTAAAACAGAATCGATTCGTTCAGCTGAAGGGAATGCGCGTGTAATTTGCATCAGCACCATGCTGCTTGACATAAGTCCGTTTAAAATAATCGTTAAGTAATTAATAAAAGCTAAAATCACACCTGCTTCAATTTTTCCTGCTTCGACTTGAAGTCCTCCCAGCCATAGAGTAGCTACCATTCCGATATTTACGACAAATAAAATAACGGGCATTAAAAGCGAAATAAGCTGAACAGCACTCATATTAGCTCGCGTCAAGGACCTGTTTGCTTCTTTAAACTGATTGATTTCATACGATTCTCTTACATAAGCTTTTACTACACGCATCCCTGATAAATTTTCTTGGACTTTTGTATTTACACGATCAACGCTTTGCTGAACTTTTTTAAAAAGTTTTCCAGCTTTCGTGATCACAAACCAAATGCATAAAAATAAAATAGGGACGACCACAACGATAATAGGAAACAAAGAACGAGCGGTTAATAACACGATCACAATACTTCCTGCAAAAAGTAAAGGACCTCTAACTAATACTTTTAGCGTCATATTCAATGCGTTTTGAACACTCGTTACATCATTTGTCATGACGGTAATTAAGTGACCAGTCCCTAGTTTGTCTCTGTTGCTGTTTGAGAGGTTTTCAATTTTTTCAAAAAGCGATTTCCGAATATCGGTAGAAAAATTTACTGCCGCTTTTGTGCTAAGGATGGCGCAGACGATACCGGCAGCTAAGCCAATGACTGCTAACATAAGCATAAGGATACTTCGAGTGATAACATATGTTTGATCGTTGTTTGCAATGCCATAATCAATGATATGCTGCATAATAGTAGGCTGAAGAAGGTCAGCTAACACTTCAATTACCATCAATAGCGGGGCAAACAGCGCGAGCCATTTGTAAGGTTTTAAGTAAGGGTACAAAGATTTAATTGTATTCACACATTGTGGCACTCCTTTCTGTAAAAAATATGGTAACATAGAATAAGTTTAGAAGTTTGTTTCAAGCACCATTTATTATACGCCAATGCAAGCAGAAATCCACTTTTTGAGAGGGTCAGGTATGCAATGAATCAAACATTACGAGTACATCATCCGCTTTTTGGATCTTTGTTATATGACTCGGCCTGGGTTGGAGAAAAACAGGTCACTTTCTTTGGACAAAAACAACAGGTGTTGCTGACAATTGATGGAGATAAAGAGAAGCCATTTCAAAAACGACAAGAAGAGGCCTTTCAAGCATTTTGGCTTCAAGGTGAATTATTGTTAAAGAGGACGGAAAAAGCTCTTTTTGATTATTATCAACAGGTGCGAGATGAATACAGAACTCAAGTTGAAAAAGACGTGGTAGACTTATTAGTTCCGAATGTAAAAAAGCGAAAAGACATCGGGTTTTTAGTTGAGTGTATTCAAATCTTTGTTCCTGAAGCACCTCATGATACAAGAGAACTTGGTTTGTTTTTTGAATGTACGTGGGAAGAAGAGCATATGTTAGCTGTAAAGTTTAGAAATGAACAAATTTCCGCTATTGGTTTACAAGAAGATTTATTCTAGTAAAAAGCCTTGAAGCAACCTGCTTCAAGGCTTTTTGGCATTAATGCTTGACGGGCTCTTCGATTCCCATACCTGTATTTGCTTTTACTAAAATCTCATCAAATTTCTTTTCGTCTGCTTTTTTAGACGAAAGAAGTGTTCCTATAAAAGCAGCTAAGAAGCCTAGAGGAATAGAGATAATACCAGGGTTTGTTAGCGTAATGAGCGGTTCACCTACAAAGATAGCAGCTCCCGGCTCAGGTGCCCATACGTTAGGACTAATGGCAACTAAAAACAGGGAGCTGAATAGTCCAACCAGCATGCCAGTGACTGCTCCTGCTGTATTAAAACGTTTCCAAAAAATAGTGAGAAGAATAATTGGCAAGTTAGCGCTCGCTGCTACCGCAAACGCAAGTGCCACTAAAAATGCCACGTTCATGTTTTGAGCAAATAATGCAAGAATAATAGATAAAATGGATACCCCAATAGAAGCCCATCGTGCAGCCACTACCTGTTCTTTTTCAGTAGCAGCTCCTTTACGCAGAATATGACTATAGAAGTCGTGCGCGAATGCTGAAGCTGCTGAGAGCACCAGTCCAGCTACAACAGCTAAAATTGTAGCAAATGCTACAGCTGAAACGAACGCAAAAAGAAAGTCTCCGCCAAGAACTTGAGCGAGCAGAGGAGCCGCCATATTTCCTGCTGCATTTGCTTTGATAATATCATCATATCCTACAAAAGCAGCAGCACCAAATCCTAAAAAGATTGTCATAATGTAAAAAACGCCAATGATCCACGTTGCATAAATAACAGACTTTCTTGCGGTGATGGCATCTTTTACTGTGAAGAAACGAATAAGGATATGAGGCAGGCCTGCTGTACCAAGAACAAGAGCTAAATTCAACGAAATCATGTCCAGCGGATTTTTGAATTTATTTCCTGGATTTAAAAAGCCGTCACCAAGAGGAGTTGCAGTTTTCATCTCGGAAAACATTTTAGCTAAGCTAAAATCAAATTTTGAAAATACGATAATGGAAATAATGAACGTACCAATCATCAGAAGCAAGGCTTTGACAATCTGCACCCAGCTAGTCGCTGTCATTCCTCCAAATACAACGTAAACCGTCATCAAGACGCCGACAATCAAGACAGAGTACACGTAATCTAGACCAAGTAATAAATGAATTAATGCTCCTGCTCCAACAAGCTGCGCAATCATATAAAAAATGGAAATGGTGATCGTGTTTAACGCAGCAACTCCCCGCACTTTCTTTTCGTTAAAACGAGCTGCTATCATATCTGCCATCGTGTACTTTCCTAAGTTGCGAAGGGGTTCAGCTACAATGTATAACACAACCAGGTAGGCAACTAAAAAGCCGATGCTGTAAAAAAAACCGTCAAATCCAGAAAGCGCTACCATTCCAGCTATGCCTAAAAATGATGCAGCAGACATATAATCTCCGGCAATTGCCATACCGTTTTGCCAGCCGGTTAAACTTCCATCTGCTGTATAAAAGTCACTGGTCGTTTTTGTCCGCTTGGATGCCGCATACGTAATGATTAGCGTAAGACCTACAATGGCTAAAAAAAGTGAAAAAGCTAGTACGTTCATTCATTTAACCCCCTATTTAATTTGTAGCTTCTTTTTTAATCGTGTCAACAAGTTCATCGAATTTCGCGGCTCTTTTTGTGTATAGAATGCATAGGGTCCAGGTCATCACAAACTGTGCAAAAGCAAATACCCACGCCCAGGTCATAGAAGCAAAAGCTGGTTTGTTTAGGACGGTTGTGTAAGCCGTTAAGATAGGCAAGGTAAAATAAAAAGCAAGAAAAAACAGAGAGAGCGGTAAAATAAAATTGCGTTTTTGCTTCAAAAGCTTTTGAAATGAAGCAGACTGTACAATTTCTGTGTAATCAGGAGAGGAAGAAGCATTGTTTACCTTCTTTAAAGAATTTTCATTCATCGCCAAGCGGAATTCCCCCTTTGATAATAAATAGATGAAGCGAAAAGCTTCATATCACTTGAATTATATTATTTTCGGAATAAAAAGTAAATTCTGTCTTTTTGTGAGAATGGTAACTGTGTAGGTTTTTTAATATACTGAAGGTTCGTAATAAATGCATACTGACATAATAAAAAAAGAACAACATTTAATACAAAGGAAAAACCATTCGCAAAAGAAATGTTGAAATTAATCCTTAGTTTCTTATATATATAAGGCTTTTCTTTATTATTTAAACGTTATTTGTTTGTTTGATCTTTTGAAAAAGAAAAGAAGATGATGATAGAATCATAAGCACACAATAATGCTTAGAGAGGAAACAGGTTGAGAAAATAAGCTATTATTTAGAGATGGTTATAAATAGACAAGATATTATGAAAGATTTCTATATGAATGATATTTTTTCTTTATAGTAAACAAATGATGTGACTACTTATATAAAAGAGAAAAGGTGAAAGAATGGCATTTGGAATTAAACGCCCGGAACTAAACGCATGGAAAGCAGCTGTTAAGCGAGGAGAGATCGCGTTTTTAACTCATTATTGGCTTGATGAGCGTTTTCCACATGCAACTACCGTAACAAAAGTAGGTTGCAGTGACTTAAATAAGCTGATTAAGTGGGGAAAAAAGTATGGTATTCCCGCTAAGTATATTGATAATCGATCCGGCTATCCTCATTTCGATTTACTAGGTGAGCGTCAGAAAGAAATTATGAAAAAGGAAAATCAGTTGGAGCAGCTGAAGCGATTTGAAGAAGTTAACGAGTGAAAAGCAAAACTAATTTCAAAAAATGTAAAAAAATTCTATTGTTAAGACTTTTTTTATGTTTAAATAGAAAAAACAGTGGAATAGATTAAGAAGAACAATTACGTTATGTATTCTCTTATATAGGGAAAATAACTTAGTGTAGTTTCCTTATTTGATACGATAAAGAGCTTTGTTTTATAATAAAATTGTTGTTCGGATAAAAGGAGGAAGAAGGGCATGTCCGAGGTTGGAACTTTAAAAAAAGGATTAGATATCTTCTCTTTGCTTTTAAACCGTCCGAATATGACTATTCCAGAAATGATGGAAGCGCTCGGTTTTAATAAGAGTACGATGTATCGTCTTGTGAGCACGCTTGAGCAAAACGGATTTATTGTAAGAAACCCATCTAACCGCTATACGGTTTCACCGCAACTGGTGCTGGCACTCGTGCAAAATACGATGCATACGAACTATGAAATGAATTGGCTCTCTGTTCCTGCTATGCAGAAGCTGAGTGAAGAGACCAAAGAGACCATTTATGCGGGAATTCTCCATCATAAACAAATGGTTACAACTCAGGTGGTTAACGGGCAATATAGCACTCGTACGCATTCTGAAGTAGGAAATAAAAAGCCGCTTCATGCAAATGCTATTGGAAAGTGTATTCTTGCTTATCAAGAGGACAGCGTACAAAAATCTATTCTTCATGAACTTTCGCTTGAAGCTTATACAAATCGAACGATCACCGAGCTGGACAAGCTTGAAGCTGATTTAGCTTTAAGTAAGGAAAGAGGATATGCTGTCGACGATGAAGAACGGGAGCCGGGCGTTCGCTGTATTGCAGCCCCTATTTTCAGAAAAGGAAAAATAATGGCGGCTATTGCTTTATCAGGTCCCTCCTTTCGTATTTCACAAGAGAAAGACGAAGAACATGCTGCACTTGTTAAACAGTGCGCAGAACAAATTTCACAAGCAATTACTCTTTACGAATAATTTAATAGTAAAAAAGGGGATGAACAGCAACATGGAAAACTTACAGTCAACGACGACCTTAGCAAACGGCGTTAAAATGCCTTGGTTAGGTTTAGGTGTTTATAAAGTAGAAGATGGTCAAGAAGTTGTAGATTCAGTTAAATATGCAATCAAAGCTGGATATAAAAGCATTGATACGGCTAAAATTTATGAAAATGAAGAAGGCGTGGGACAAGCGATCAAAGAATCAGGTGTTTCTCGCGAAGAACTGTTTGTTACATCAAAAGTGTGGAATGCAGATCAAGGATATGACACAACTATTCAAGCGTTTGAAACAAGCTTAAACAAGCTAGGGCTTGAATATTTAGATTTATACTTAATTCACTGGCCAGTTGAAGGTAAGTATAAAGATACGTGGAAAGCACTTGAAAAGCTTTATAAAGACGGGAAAATTCGTGCAATCGGCGTATCGAATTTCCAAGTACATCATTTAGAAGACTTGATTGCAGATGCAGAAGTAAAGCCGATGGTAAACCAAATCGAATTTCATCCACTTTTAACACAAACAGAAGTGCGTGAATACTGCAAAAAACAAGGAATCCAAGTGGAAGCATGGTCACCGCTTGCACAAGGTGAGCTGCTTGATAACGAAGTGTTAACTCAAATTGCTGAAAAGCACGGAAAATCAACTGCTCAAGTTATCTTACGTTGGGACTTGCAAAACGAAGTAGTAACTATTCCTAAGTCAACAAAAGAACATCGTATTATCCAAAATGCAGACGTATTTGATTTTGAATTAAATGCAGATGAAGTTGAAAAAATTAACGCATTAAATCAAAATCATCGCGTAGGTCCTGATCCGGATAACTTTGACTTTTAATTTTAAAGCAAGACTAAAACGTCTTGTAAGATAAATAATAAACAAAGCGCTATTGTCATTCATGCAGTAGCGCTTTGTTTATTAAAGAGTAAATGCGATGGTTGAACGAGGAGGAAAAGTAATGAAGATGTCAGAAAACACTATTTTAATTACGGGCGGAGCATCAGGAATTGGGTTGTCGCTTGCAGAACGGTTTTTAAATGAAGGAAATGAAGTTATTATTTGTGGAAGAAGGGAGTCAAAGCTGCAAGAAGCAAAAGAAAAATTCCCTTCATTACATACAAAAGTGTGCGATGTATCAATAGAAGAAAGCAGAGTAGAGCTAGTAAAATGGGCGACTGAAAGATTCCCGAAATTAAATGTTATTGTGAATAATGCAGGCATTCAGCAGCGCGTAAATCTTTTACACATGCACAAAGAGTGGCAGTATTACGAAAAAGAACTAATGAGTAATGTAAGTGCTCCTATTCATTTAACGTCGTTATTGATTCCTCATTTCGTTCAACAAGAACGTGCTGCGGTTATTAACGTAACGTCCGGGCTGTCTTTAACACCTGGAGCATGGGTGCCAATCTACAGCGCAACAAAAGCGGCATTAAGGTCGTTTACGATTAGTCTAAGACATCAATTAGAAGAAACAAATACCGAAGTGATAGAAATTCTTCCTCCAGCCGTGAACACGGATTTGGGAGGACCGGGACTTCATACATTTGGAGCACCGCTTGATGACTTTGCCGATTCGATATTTGAAGAATTGAAAAAAGGTAAAATCGAAATTGGCTATGGAGACAGCGCTAAGAGGCTTCATGCTTCCAAAGAAGAAATTGAGAAAGCTACAGCACAGGCTTGGAGTGGATTTTTGAAAAATAATCCTGAATTTTAAAGACAGCAAACAAAAAGCTTACTAAACTCGTCAATAGTAGCGGGTCATAAAAAGCGTGTGTCCATAAAATAAATGAACACACGCTTTTTAGCATTAACGATCTACAGTTTGTCTAATTCGTTTTTCCATTTTTTCAAGCATGCGGAGGTACTCATCCTGTTCTTCAGGAGTTAGAGCAAAAAGCATGTCTTGCCAAAATAAATTCCGCTGCTCAATTACATAGTTCACTAATGTTTCGCCAGCCTCTGTTAAGGATATCCATACAATTCGGCGGTCTTTTTGGTCACGTACGCGCTTAATGAGTGCATCAGCTTCTAATTGATTTAATAAAATGGTAGTAGCCCCGGAGGTTAGCTTTAGATTTGAAGAAATTTCGGCTACCATACGTTTAGAGCTGACTCCAATGAATTTTAGAATTAAAAATTTCGTAATGGTCAAATTATAGGGCTGCTCACTGATTTTATCTTCCAAGAGCTTTCGMTTGAGTTCAAATAATGAGGTTTTAACTTGGTCAAGTTTTTCTAGTTTATCTATTAACTGCTGATCCATTATAATCACCTTTTCTTTATCATTATAGGTGTTAAACAATTGCTGCTAGTTACCTATTGTGGTTTATGTATATAGGGAGTTTGTTCCAAAAAAAGAAGCTGTTTTTGTGTATAACCCTATGCTTATATATCTAACTTTAAAGTAAAGTAAAGTACTTGTAAAGAAACCAAAACTTTTAAGTTGTATTTCAGTTAAAGATGTAGTAAAGTATTCAGTCGGGAAAACTTTATGAAACATAAATGTTTAGTTTTAAAAATAAATTAAAATCAAAGTTATTTACAACTAAATATCTTTGTGATAAAGTTATCTAGCGTAATACTTAACTGAATGAAATATTAAGGAGGTAAAATAAATGTCAAGAGGGCGTTTAATTTTAATGAACTTTATCGGAATTATTGTAGTATTAGCTTTAATTATTGGTGGGGGATACTATTATATTCAAAAATCTAATTATGTATCCACAGACAATGCAAAAGTGTCCGGCGACCTTTATACAGTAGTAGCGCCAGCGGCAGGTAAAGTAGCAAGCTGGAACGTTGAAGAAGGTAAAGATGTTTCAAAAGATGATGAGGTAGCTAAAATCCAATCAGAAGATGGAGAAAAAACAGTTACAGTACCAGAAGACGGTAAAATCATCAAAACACAGGTAAAAGAAAATCAAATGGTTCAAGCTGGTCAACAAATTGCTAGCGAAGTAGATATGAATAACTTATTCATCATTGCAAACATTAAAGAAGACAAATTAAAAGATATTGAAGCTGGCGATGACGTTGATGTAACAGTTGACGGAGATACTAAAACAACAATCGATGGAAAAGTAGAAGAAATCGGTTATGCAACAAACTCAATTTTCTCATTAATGCCAAGTTCTAATTCAGACGGCAACTATACGAAAGTATCACAAACAGTTCCTGTTAAAATCTCTATTTCTAACTACTCTGAAAACGTACTACCAGGTATGAACGCAGAAGTTAAAATCTCTAAAAACTAAGAACGTACATGATTAAGAAGAGAAGAAAGGAGGAAGGAACTGATGTCAGCAAACACGATACAACCAGAGGAAAGCTCAGTTAAAAAGCATATTCCGCTGCTAGTCGTACTTATGCTTGGATTATTCTTAGCAATTTTAAACCAAACGCTGCTAAATGTTGCGATCCCGCATCTGATTACAGAGTTTGGCGTTACGGCTAATACGGCACAGTGGTTGCTTACAGGATATATGCTTGTAAATGGTGCACTTATTCCATTATCAGCCTATTTAATTGAACGTTTTGGAGTTCGTCGCTTATTCTTATTTGCAATGGCCTGCTTTACAATAGGGGCACTTATCTGCGGAATTGCGCCGACTTTCTCGATTATGCTAATCGGACGTCTGGTTCAAGCAGTCGGAGGCGGAGTGCTAGCACCTCTAGTTATGACCATTATCGTATTTATTTTCCCTCCTCATATGCGCGGAAAAGGAATGGGTATCTTTGGTTTAGCCATGATGTTCGCTCCGGCAATTGGACCGACGCTTTCAGGATGGGTTATTCAAAACTATGACTGGCACATTTTATTTACGGGAATGGTGCCACTAGGTGCGCTCGTACTTATTATTGCAGCTTTTAAATTAAAAGATATTAAACCACCTCAAAATGTAAAAGTAGATCTAATCTCTGTGTTTACATCTCTTGCAGGTATGGCTTTACTTCTATACGGCTTCAGTGAAGCTGGAAACGATGGCTGGACGGATTCAGTTGTATTGTCAACGATGATTGGCGGTATTGTCTTATTAATCATCTTTGTCGTGCAGCAGCTTCGACTTAAGAGTCCATTACTTGATGTGAGAGTATTTAAATACAGTATTTTCTCATTATCTAATATCATTAGTATTGCCATCACAATTAGCATGTATGCTGGTATGTTCTTATTGCCAATTTACTTGCAAAATATTCGTGGCTATTCAGCATTTGATTCAGGTTTATTAATCTTGCCTGGTGCACTTGTTATGTTAGTTATGTCACCAATTTCTGGTACGCTGTTTGATAAATTAGGGCCGCGTCCACTAGGGATTGTCGGGATGTTGATTACGGTTGTGACAACATTTGAATTTACAAAATTAACGCTTGAAACACCGTTTAGTCATATTGTTATTATTTATATGATCCGTGCATTCGGTATGTCATTATTGATGATGCCAATTATGACGGCTGGTTTAAATCAGCTGCCGGCAAAATTAAGCAGCCATGGTACATCAATGGCGAACACGCTTCGTCAGGTGAGTGGTTCAATCGGTATCAGTTTAATGACTACAATCTTTACAAATCGCACAACATATCATGTGAATGAAATGAGCAGTTCCATGACTACATCCGATCCATTCTTTATGAATAACTTCCAGGCATTTGTGCAAAAGATTGCTCAAACGCTTCACCTTTCTCAAACAGAGGCGCAAAAACAAGCTTTAACAACATTAGCTGGAAAAGTTCAAGCGCAAGCAACTGTACAAGGAATTAACGACGCGTTTTATTGGACAGTTATTATTGCCATTATTGGATTGATTTTAAGTTTCTTCCTACGTGATGTTCGTAAAGACCCAGTAGTGGAAGTGGAAGAAATAGAAAAAGAAACAACAGACGATATTCGTATGTTACCGGCACCAAAAGATATGAACTCATAAGCAACGGAGGGATAAAGGATGAAAATTTGTATCGTATATGATAGTGAAGGCGGACATACAGAGGCATTAGCCAAAGCGATTGCTTCTGGCGCTGAGCTGTCTGGAGAAGCAACTGTATATGTAAAGCATGTAGAAGAAGCAGATGTACGTGAACTGCCTGAAATGGATGCTATTATTTGGGGCTGCCCAGGGCATTTTGGAACAATCAGTTCAGGGTTAAAAACGTGGATTGATAAATTAGGTTATTTATGGGCAGAAGGTAAATTAATTGATAAAGTAGGTGCGGTGTTCTGTACAACAGCTACAACGCACGGTGGCTTAGAAGCAACGCTTTTAAATTTAATTACACCTATGCTTCATCAAGGAATGGTTATCGCTGGCTTACCAGGTAACATTCCAGAAAATGCGCTGTACGGTACTTATTACGGTGTGGGAATTACTTGTCCAATCGAAGGTGACGAATTATTAACAGAGAACGACCAAGCGCTAGGTAAAGCGTTAGGAGAACGTGTTGTTCAAGTGACTAAACGAATGACACAAGGACAGTAGGTGACAGTATGTTAGGTATTTTACTGATCGTTGTAGCTGTGATTCTGGTTGTACTAATTATTACAATGAATGCTAAAGCATCATCTTCTAAGCGCCAGCGTCCAGTTCCACCTAAAAAAGAAGCGGATGCTYCAAATGCTCCTAAAGAGCCAAAAGCAGAAGAGAAAAAAGTGGCAGAAAAAAAACCTGCAGCACCAAAAGAAACACCAAAAGAAGAGCCAAAAGAGCCGCAGGCTAAGACGGAAACAAGAACATCTAGATATAAGAAAGAAAAAGATGTCATGAACGATGATATGTATCGTCAAGTGCTGCAAAAGTTTAGAGAAGGCGAAAAAGACAACACGGTTTTTACAAAAGAAGAACGTGACGTTATGAATGATGACGCTTTTCGTAAGGCTTTAAGATCGTTTAAGAAAAACGATAGTGAATGAGTTTCTTCTATTATAATAGTACGGAATAAAATAGATAGAAAATAGGTTATAAGCATTCTGCGAAACCAGCCGCTCTCCCCAGGCTAGGTTTCGCTTGGAGTGCAGCAGGGGGCTGACATGTTAACATCGACTCCCTGATTATAAGAAAGGGGACGTCAAAACATGGAACAGCTCACATTTATTGAAGAGGTCCAGAGAATTTCGATATCCCTTAACAAAAAGGTAATGACAGAGATAAAAGAAAGGTTACTTTCACAAGGGATTACACCTTTTCAATATCATATCTTATTAATTATCGGTAAGTGCAGTCACATTGGGGTAACCAAGCTGGCAGAAGAGATGCGCGTCAAGCCTAGTGCGATTACTCCTGTTATTAATCGTTTAATAGACTTAGAGTTAGTTTCACGCTATCACTCTAAAGAGGATCGCCGCAAAGTAAACATTGAGTTAACAGCTAAAGGTGAACAAGTGATTGAAGAAGCAAATGAAATTGTGCAAAAGATGATTGCTCATTTCTTTTCTTGCTATGAACCGAAAGATCAAGAGCAATTTTTGAAATTATTTAAGAAACTAGACGCTAATATCTAATGAAAGAAAAATCACTTCTTAATGAAGTGATTTTTTTTAATAAAAAGATTGTCAACTTCACTTTTCCATGTTATCATTTGTGTAAACGGTTACATATATGAAGGGAGGGAAATAAAGTGGTAACAATTCGTGATGTAGCAAAAGAAGCAGGCGTGTCCGTTGCGACCGTTTCGCGCGTTTTAAACAGTACAGGATATGTAAAAGAAGACACGCGTGTGCGAGTAATGAATACAATTCAAAAATTAAACTACAGCCCTAACGAGGTAGCCCGTTCGCTTTATACACGTGAATCTCGTTTGATTGGTCTCTTGCTTCCAGACATTACAAACCCTTTTTTCCCTCAGCTTGCACGAGGAATAGAAGATGAAGTACATAGCCATGGATTTCGTTTAATTCTTGGCAATAGTGATGAGCAGTTAGAGAAAGAATTAACCTATCTCCAAACGTTTACGCAAAACCATGTAGTAGGGATGATCACGGCAACAACAAGTCTAGCTCAGAAACTATATGAAGGTCTTACATTTCCCGTCGTGTTTTTAGATAGAAGTTCTGAACAGTATCCATCCGTTTATGC
>NZ_JBFULJ010000014.1:0-35640 GCF_056400385.1 Priestia sp. P5_B4 | reverse complement strand
CAAAGAAACAGTGAGATTTAAATCGTCCTGTGTTATTTTGGTTATACCATTGAGCAGGACAGTTGCCGCTGGGCTTGAAAAACCACAGTGAGTTTTCCGCGGGATTAAAACGTTCCCCTCTTAATACACGTCGTGCAAGTGTAATTTCAGACTGGCGGGCACGCTGATAAAAGTAGCCTTTTTGAGTTGCTTCAAATCCGCCTGGGTTTTGAAACACCATCTGACGAATGGTTCTTATATTTCTAAAATCTAAACAGGGAGCTTTAGCGCGGTTCACGCCTACATTTCCTACCAGTAACATCCCTTGTTTTCCTTCACTTTCAGCTTCAGCTCGAATGAGTCTGGCTAGGAGCTTAACATCTTCTTCGTTGTGTGCAACGACTGCCATTATCCCACCTCGCTTACTTGTGACACTGTTGTATATATATGGTCCTGTAAGTGCGAATATGCCATGGCTAGAAAATAAAAAACCTGTTTCCAAGTGGAAACAGGTTTTTTTAGATAAAGCTCATGGATATTTATTGCTCTAGGCGTTACAAAAGCGATGAGCGCTTTTGCGGCTTAGTTTAAACGTGTAAAAAGCGTGCAATAGCTTCTTCTTTTAATAAATTTCCGACAAAGAAGCTGCCAAATTCCCCGTAGCGAGCACTTACTTCGTCAAAACGCATTTCGTATACTAATTTTTTAAATTGAAGTACGTCATCTGCAAAAAGAGTAACGCCCCACTCGTAATCATCAAAACCAACAGAACCCGTAATGATTTGCTTTACTTTTCCAGCGTATTGACGTCCAATCATTCCATGACTGCGCATTAAGCTGCGGCGTTCTTCCATAGGAAGCATGTACCAATTGTCATTTCCTTGACGACGTTTATCCATTGGATAAAAGCAAACATGACTAGCTTTTGGTAAAGTTGGATATAGTCTAGCTTGGATTTGAGGATTTTCATAAGGATCCTCCCCAGCAGGTAAGTAGTTGCTTAATTCAACTACTGATACGTATGAATAAGTAGGAATGGTAAACTCAGCAAGCTTTGTTTTATTAAATTCTGTTTCAATTTCATTTAGTTCTTCCATAGTAGGACGAACAAGCATTAGCATAAAGTCTGCTTTTTGGCCGACAATGGTATATAAAGCATGGCTGCCTTGCTTCTCAGCTTCAGTTCCTTTCCATTTCTCAATCAACCCTAAAAATTCATGGATAGCCGCTTGGCGATCGTCGCTTGATAACTGCTTCCAAGCGCTCCAATCGATTGAACGGAAATCATGAAGTGCATACCAACCGTCTAATGTTTGTGCTGCTTCTGCCATTTCGTTTCACTCCTATTGTCCGATTATGATAAATTCCAATTCTACTATATCATAGTTTGTCCGAAGAACTGGAATGAAAAACCTGTGATTTTGTGACTAAACTTTAAACAATTGTCGCAAAGTAAAAACAGGTTTCATTTTAGGTGTTAGTGGAAAATTAAGAATTAAAAGACTTTTTTGTAATCATGGATTCTTGAAGGACATGCCTTTGATTTTTAAAAAAAGTGGAGTATCCTATTATGAGAAAAGTTTTTTACATATCGAGGAGGATTTACTTTGAGTGATTTATTTACAGGTTTAAAACAAAAAGTATCAGCTAGCGATGTATCAATCGTATTCCCAGAGGGATTAGATGAGCGCGTATTAGGCGCTGTTTCTCGTTTAGCTGCCGACAATATCTTAAAGCCTATCGTTGTTGGAAACAAAGACGCTGTAGCATCAAAAGCAGCAGAACTAAACGTAAAATTAGACGGTGTTGAGGTTCTAGATCCTCAAAGCTACTCTGAATTTGATGAAATGGTAGCAGCGTTTGTTGAGCGTCGTAAAGGTAAGGCAACAGAAGAAGATGCTCGCAAAATTCTATTAGATGAAAACTATTTTGGCACAATGCTTGTTCATATGAACAAAGCGGACGGTCTTGTAAGCGGAGCTGCTCATTCTACAGCAGACACAGTACGTCCGGCTCTACAAATTATCAAAACAAGACAAGGTGTTAAGAAAACATCTGGCGTATTTATCATGGTTCGCGGTGATCAAAAATACGTATTTGCTGACTGTGCAATCAACATCTCACCTGATAGCCAAGATTTAGCTGAAATTGCTATCGAAAGTGCTCGTACAGCTGAAATGTTCGATATCGATCCTCGTGTTGCTATGCTAAGCTTCTCAACAAAAGGATCAGCAAAATCTCCGGAAACAGAAAAGGTAGCAAACGCAGTAGAAATTGCAAAAGAATTAGCACCAAGCGTAACATTAGACGGCGAATTCCAATTCGACGCAGCATTTGTTCCTTCTGTAGCTGAAAAGAAAGCACCAGGTTCAGTGATTAAAGGAGATGCAAATGTATTTGTATTCCCAAGCCTTGAAGCAGGTAACATTGGTTACAAAATTGCACAGCGCCTAGGAAACTTCGAAGCAGTAGGTCCAATCTTACAAGGTCTAAACAAACCGGTAAACGATCTATCTCGCGGTTGTAACGAAGAAGATGTGTACAAGCTTGCTTTAATCACAGCAGCTCAAGCACTGTAATAAAAAAAACTCCGTCCTTGGGCGGAGTTTTTTTTATTCGGCTAATGAACCTAATGCTTTTTCGTTGCGGTCATACATGCGCTGCAGCTGCGTCTCAAACAGCTCTTGTTCGGTAGCATTTAAAGGCATATTTATAAGAGAAGAGCTCATGCTATTCAGTGTTTGCAATAAAAGCAGCATGACATCAGATACAGTTAACTCAATCTGTAATAGTTCAGATAGAGAAGCCATTGTGTGAGGCTCGATATCTGGGTATGAAAATTTAGTTTCCGTGTTTTGGAGACCTTTTTTGTAAAACTCTTGAATAAGAGAAGCACGTTTAGAACCGCTTCCTTTAACGCATAAGTAAATTTGTACAGCTACTCCGCCGCGAACGCGTCGCTGTGAAATGCCCGCAAACTTTTGATTGCGAATGCTTAAATCAAAGCTGCCGGGACAATAAGAGCCTACGATTTCCTTCGCTTCAATTGCTGTCCCGTAAGATGCAAACATGACCTTAATCAAATCAAACATGGCTTCATATCCACGATCAATATCAATTCCTTTTTCTGCATCAGGAAAAATTAAAGAAATGTTTAGAACATCCTGATCAAGTACGACAGCGAGGCCGCCTGAATTGCGGACGATTGTTTTATATCCTTGTTCATGTAAATAAGCTGCACCTTCAGCTAAATGAGGTAGCTTTGTATCTTGGATGCCTAATACAATCGTATCGTGATGCACCCAAGAGCGCATGACAGCTGGAGATTCACCTCTTCCAACGGTTGTACAAAGCGTGTCATCGATGGCAAAAGAATGACGGGCATCAAAATGAGGACCTAGACTGGATTGATCAATAATACGCCAAGCGGGCTGTGCTAAAAGCTTTAAACTATTCTGCTGCATATCTCAAACCCCTTTATAAACAGTAAACGAACATATTATAGCATAAAGGCGTCGTGTCATTGGCTGTAAAATAGAAAAAGAAGAAAGAAGAGCCAAGTTTGACATCCCTCTTTCTTCGTTCATGTAGCTTATTCAGCCATTTTCTCAAGATTTCCGTTACGATCCATTTTAAATGTAGTAGAAGAACGTTCTTCTTCATCGAATAGAGCTAACTTTCGCGCACGGTTCATGATTTGCATTAATGTTTCATAGTCTTCTTGAATAGTAGTAGCATTTGCCTCGAGATGTTTGATTTGTTTTTCCAACTCTGTGTTTTTCTTAGCTAATTCTGTATTTTCTTGCATCAAGCGTTTGTTTTCGCTTTGCAATGCCTGTAAATTGCTCGCTTGATTTGGCATTGTTTGCAAAAAGCGAATAACGTCAGTCATTGAAAGCTCCTCACTGCTGCTTTTTTCTACTTGTGTTTCAGATAAGCTATATGTTGCTGTAGGTGCAGACATCATTTTTTCCACATGCTCTACAGATGCTGGTGGCGTATATAATAATTTCTTTTTGCCTTGCTCTTGTCCAAGTGCACGCATGCGCTGTTTTCGCTGTTTTTTGGCTAGCTGAAGTGCTTTTTCATACTGATGGCGTACCACAGCATTCCATCTGAATCCACATGCTGCTGAAGTGCGATTTAATTCATCTCCCACTTCTTCAAACGCATTCAGCTGCGTACTTCCTTCGCGGACATGGCGCAGTACTGTTTCAGCTAATAATAAGTCGTTTTCTTCTGTCCAAGCATCTTGTCTATCTTTCACTTTGTTCACTCCTCTATTTTCCATGACTCATAGTAATCATGTTTTGTAGTATCATCATGTACAAAAAATCCATACTTTATACCATTTCTTCTAGGAGTATGATAGATTTTGCTTCTTTCTTTAACTTGCATCGGACTTCAAATAGGGGTAAAATACCCCTTAGACAAAATGATGAACCAATTTTGAAAGGATTGTGTCAACATGGCAAATGAATTTAGAATTTGTGATGATTGTCAGGCAACAAACGTCAAAACGTTGTTACCTCGACTTAAAAAAATAGATGAACAAGCTGAAGTACAAATCGGCTGCCAGTCTTACTGTGGGCCCGGACGTAAAAAGTCATTTGCATTTGTAAACAACCGTCCTGTAGCAGCGCCAACAGAGGATGAATTAATCGAGAAGATTGAGAAAAAAGTAAAAAAATAGATAGTGAAACAATAAATAGCTGCTTTTCTGCTACTTATTTGTCGAACGAGCTTCTTACAAACAGAATCGCCTTGTTTGTTAGGTAAATCACCTTGGTTGCTTGACAAGGTGATTTTTTATTCTGAATAGGAAAATAGGAAGTGAGTGTCGAAAAATTATAGCAACAACAAAGTGAAGATAGAGAGGTATGTAAATGACATATCCTAATGAAAAACTCAGTGAAGAAAAAGTATTTAAAGATCCTGTTCACCGCTATATCCATGTAAGAGATCGTGTTATTTGGGAGCTAATTGGGACAGCCGAATTTCAAAGGCTGCGTCGCATTAGACAGCTAGGAACGACATACTTAACGTTTCATGGGGCTGAGCACAGCCGTTTTAGTCATTCCTTAGGTGTTTATGAAATTGTGCGCCGTATTATTGATGACGGTTTTCAAGGACGCCCTGAATGGAATGAAGATGAGCGTCTTCTTTGTCTTTGTGCTGCTTTACTGCACGATTTAGGTCACGGTCCGTTTTCCCATTCGTTTGAGAAGGTTTTCCACTTAGACCATGAAGAATTTACACAAGCTATTATCGTAGGTGACACAGAGGTAAATCGAGTGTTAACGAAAGTAGGAAAGGATTTTCCTAAAAAAGTGGCTGAAGTAATTGCGAAAACATATGAAAATAAGCTTGTCGTTAGTTTGATTTCCAGTCAAATTGATGCAGATCGCATGGATTATTTGCAGCGTGATGCGTATTACACAGGAGTAAGCTACGGTCACTTTGATATGGAACGAATTCTGCGCGTGATGCGTCCTAGGGAAGACCAAGCCGTGATTAAACACAGCGGTATGCATGCGGTTGAAGATTATATTATGAGCCGCTATCAAATGTACTGGCAAGTGTATTTTCATCCTGTTACGAGAAGTGCTGAAGTGATTTTGACAAAAATTTTACATCGTGCAAAAGAGCTCCATCATCATTACTATGAGTTCAAGCAGGAGCCAACTCATTTTTATTCGATTTTTGAAGAGGAAATATCGCTAAAAGAGTATTTGAAATTAGATGAATCTGTTATTTTATTTTATTTTCAAGCGTGGGAAGAAGAAGAGGATGAAATTTTATCTGATCTATGCCGAAGATTTATGAATCGTCAGCTTTTTAAATACATTGAGTTTAATCCGAATTCACAAATGAAGATGTGGATGGAGCTTACAACATTATTTAAAAAAGCGGGTATTAACCCAGATTATTATTTAGTCGTCGATTCTTCAAGCGACTTACCATACGATTTTTATCGACCGGGTGAAGAGGAAGAACGTTTGCCGATTCATCTGTTGATGCCAAATAATGAAGTGCGTGAATTATCACGTCAGTCGGAGATTGTTGAAGCAATTTCAGGGAAAAAGAGAACCGATCATAAATTATATTTTCCACAAGATCTCATTGATCAATTGTCGTCTAAGCGAAAAGTTAAAGATCAGATTATAAACTTACTAAAAGGAGATCAGAGTTAAATAGTATAGGAGTTGAAGGGGCTGTGTTAAACGATCACGCAAAGATTGTGAAAGTATTTTCCGCGGCGGGAGAAGTTGTTGGCAGAAAAAAGTTACAAAAGATGATATTTATCGGAAAAAAGCTGAAGTTTCCTTTTTATGAAAAGTATAATTTTCACTTTTTTGGACCTTATTCTGAAGAATTAACGCTTCGAATTGAAGAGCTATGTAACTTAGGCTTTTTAAGTGAAATTAAAGAGAAAAAAGGCGGGTATATGCAGTATCGCTACGTATTAACAGAAGCGGGGGAAGGATTTTTAAGCCACTATGACTTAGAACTTCCTTACTTGCAGGAATGTATGAAGGATATGAACGAACAAAGCTCTAAATTTTTGGAGCTTGTCTCTACGATTTTATATTTTGATAATTTACCGAAAGAAGAAGTAAAAGAAAAAGTGTTTACGTTAAAGCGTAAGCAAAACTATACAGAAGAAGACATTTCAGAAGCATACAAATATATTGAAAAACTTCAGGCAACGCTGTCTGTCCATTAAAAAAATGCCATAGGTTCACTCCTATGGCATTTTTTTTATGTAGGCGTTATTGATCGCTTATGCGCTTGCCCGCTACAGCGTAATGGTTTTTAGACATTTCTTCGATGATAATAGATACTTTTTCAGGTGCTGCACCTGTTGTTTCCACCACAGCATCCGTTACTTTTTCAACAAGAGCTCTTTTTTGATCATCTGTACGGCCCTCAAGCATTTTAACAGTTACAACTGGCATAATGTGTACACTCCTTTTTGATCATTATATGATTAGTGTACCCGTTTTCTGAATAAAATGACAGTATGAGATAGTGATGAAGGACATAATCTGTAGTATACTTTTATAATAACATCGATATAAAAAACAGGTGTGCCCAAAGGAGGCCCATCGCTGGTCTTTGAGAACTTTTAGGGCATATTTGAAAAAAATTGTATCCTTCTTAACGCAAAAAAAGATTCATCTAGTAGATGTGATAGGTAGAAATTATTTTAAAATAAAGGAGATAAAGAGTGGAACATTTTTTAGCTTTTGCATTGCAAGACCTTCCTTACGTGGTAATGACTCTTATTGTTGCATTCACGCTGCATGAGTTTGCACATGCGTATGTAGCTTATTTATTTGGAGACCACACGGCTAAAAAGCAAGGAAGGCTAACGCTTTCTCCGCTGGCTCATTTAGATCCATTTGGAACGCTTTTGTTAATCATCGCAGGTTTTGGGTGGGCGAAGCCGGTTCCTGTTAATCGCTATTTCTTTAAAAAGCCTCGTTTAGCTGGTATTCTAGTATCGATAGCGGGACCGTTTAGTAACTTGGTGTTGGCATTTATCGGTTTGCTTATTTATTATTTGATGAATAACGCCGCAGTGGATAACGATGCGCTTTATCGTTTTGTTACATTATTTATTCAAATAAACCTAACGCTAGGTGTATTTAACTTGTTGCCTTTTCCGCCTTTAGACGGCTACCGCGTGATTGAAGACCTCGTTCCGCCGTCCACGCGAGCCAAGATGACGCAGTATGAGTCTTGGGGCATTTTTGTATTTTTAATTCTTGTGATTACACCTCTGGATCGCATTGTGATCTGGCCGCTTCTAAACGGAGCAGCAACGTTTGTTATGAATATCTTTCAGCAGATATTAGCACCACTGATTTAATGAATAGAGGAGGCTTACTATGACTCAGCCAAAAAAGAAAAGTATAGGATTTAATATCATAAAAGACGATTCAACCGACGGCCACGGCGGTTACGGGGTTGGAGCGTTAAGTTTAGAAAACATTTCACCCGTTTTTGTTTGTCCGAGCGACGAAGAAGTATTTGTAGATATCGGTGCGATGCATGCAAGAAGTGTAGTGGAAAAAGGAATTAAGTTCTTACCGAATAAAGACGAGGTGCCAAACGGCAAGTTATATTGGCTTGTGTGGGTAACGATTGATCGCAAGCAAGAAGGACCTTACTACGCAGGTATGACAGCATGTGAAATGACCGTTGATCGTGAAATTCGCCGCGGCTATAAGTCACTTCCTGAACACGTGAACAAAATGGATAAATCCTTAAAACGACGCATTATGGTAGAAGAAATGGATAACAAGTCTAAGGATTTGCTTCGTGAGTTTTTGAAGTCTCATAATGAAGAAGTTTGGACGTTATCTAATGATGACTTAAAAGAAGCGCTTCAAACATCGTAATGCTAAAAAAAGCTTAAGGCCTTGGCCTTAAGCTTTTTTTAATCAAACCATTTGGGTAACCAGTGAAACTTTTTATCTTCTTTTTCACGCTCTTTTTTCTTCGTTTTTGCTGCATGATCGATGTGATCAGTACAATATGTTTTTGGCTGTGTTCCAGTTAAATAATAAGCTTTATATTGAACAGGGCATGATTTGGATGCTAACTTTCCATTTTGAGGATTAATGTTTACGCTCATTAATCCGTTTGGTGCTTTAAACTTTTCTTTTTTCTTCCCTTTTAAAGCCTCTTCCATAAATAATGCCCACATTTTTTTGGCGTATCCTTTTTCAGCTACATCATCCATTGTTCTTCCTTGATCATATCCAACCCAAACGCCTGAAACGAGCTGCGGAGAGTAGCCAATCATCCAGCTGTCCGTAGAGGTTGTGCCGGATTTTCCCGCGTAAGGACGAGATACATATTTAGAAATAGGCTTTCCTGTGACGGTTGTATAGCCATTTAGCTTTTGATTAAACATGCCTGTCATTAAATGGGTAGTAAGAAAAGCATAGCGCTTATCAATGACTTGTTTCTGTTCGGAAGGAGCTTGATAAACAACTTCTCCGTCATGGGTTTCAATTCGTTTAATAAATGTTGGACGAATTTCTTTTCCGCCATTAGCAAAGATGCCGTACGCATTAACCATATCAATAACTTTCACAGGCGAAGTTCCAAGAGCTAAAGATGGAACTTTCTTTAAAGGTGATGATATTCCAAGTGTTTTAGCAGTTTCAATTAAGCGGTTTTCCCCAATGAACAAATGCGTTTTTACGGCATAAATATTATCTGAAAGTGCGATGGCTTGGGCCATTGTAATAGGAGCATCCGCATAATAATTGTGATAGTTGCTAGGCGTGTATGTCGAAACGCCATCTTCCAATTTGAACGTCGTTTCTTCACTTTTCATTGGAGTAGATTCAGTAAAACCATCTTTTAACGCCGCATAGTATAAAAATGGCTTCATCGTTGAACCAGGCTGTCTTATTGCTTGAGTCGCGCGATTAAACGGGCTCTTTTCATAATCTCTTCCACCAATAAGAGCTTTCACTTGTCCATTTTTAGGATTCATCGCAACAAATGCACTTTGTACGTCTGAAGAGCTGCTGATAACATCCTTCATTTTTTCTTCAGCTGTTCGCTGCATCTTTTCATCCAGCGTTGTATAAACGCGAAGTCCATTTGTGTAAATCATGGTTTCATCAATGCCTAAATCTTGCTTTAATTCTGCTAGCGCTGCATCCATAAAGTAAGAGGCATCTTCTTTATTAGGATCTTTTTCGGCAGGCTTTGCGAATGCTAGAGGTGTTACAAGCGCTTTTGTTGCTTGCTTGGCTGTGATAATTCCATCCTCTTTCATAAGAGATAAAATGATATTTTGTCGTTTTTTTGCATTTTCTTGATGAATAAGAGGAGAGTAGTAGCTAGGGCCTTTTGGAATACCTGCTAACATACTCGCTTCACTTAATGTCAAATTTTTGGCATGCTTATCAAAATACAGCCTAGCTGCTGCTTCAATTCCATAAGCTCCATGGCCGTAGTAAATCGTATTCATGTAGCCTTCTAGAATTTGGTCTTTACTATAATTCATTTCTAAACGAATCGTATACAGAGCTTCTTGAAGCTTTCGAGTCCACGTTTTGTCGTGCTCTAAAAACAAGTTTCGTGCATACTGCTGAGTAATGGTACTCGCACCCTGTACTTTCCCCATAGCTTTTATATCAGCTACAACTGCTCCGGCGATTCGATGCATATCAAAGCCGTGATGCTCATAGAAGCGCTTATCTTCAACGGCTAAAGTCGCATCTTTTACGTAAGGTGAAATTTGATTAAGTGAAACCCAGTAGCGCTTTTGTCCATTGTGAACTTCATCAAGAACTTTACCGTTTGCTGAGTAGAAAACAGCTGTTTGAGAAACGTTTAGCGGAGGGGGGCCAGCGATTTTGGCGTAGAGAAAGATGCTTATGTAGGCAAACAATAATAAAGCCCCCGCTAATATACCAAGGACGAGAAGAATTCGGAAGATGCGTCTTGCCTTTTTTAAATGTTCGGTTAATACCGTTTCCATTTCTATTCACCACCAATATGTGTCACTATGCACCGTACATGTTGTTTTCAACACAACAAAATTCTATTAAAAGAGCGATGCAAGTAGATTCTAAAGCTTGTATCTATCATCAGTATGAAATAGAAAAGGTGGTTTTAAACCTCCATTGCTAAAAATTTTACTTGCTTTTTTGCTGAATTCATCTATACTTTTTTCATGTTTGTATAAATTATGTTAGGGTAATCTATGCATAGATTAATTCTCAAAATAGAAGGGAAGAGTTTGAAATGGAATTATGGTTCACAGAAAAGCAAACAAAGAACTTTGGTATTACAGCTAAAATTAATCGCACTTTACATACAGAGCAAACGGAGTTTCAAAAATTAGACATGGTTGAAACAGAAGAGTTTGGTAACATGCTCCTACTTGACGGTATGGTTATGACAACGGAAAAAGATGAGTTCGTTTATCATGAAATGGTTGCGCATGTACCGTTATTTACGCATCCAAATCCAGAAAACGTACTAGTTGTAGGTGGAGGAGACGGAGGCGTAATCCGTGAAATCTTAAAACACCCAAGCGTAAAAAAAGCGACGTTAGTTGATATCGATGGAAAAGTTATTGAGTACTCGAAAAAATTCTTACCTTCAATTGCGGGCAAACTAGAAGATCCTCGTGTTGATGTACAAGTAGATGACGGATTTATGCACATCGCTAAAAGCGAGAACGAATACGATGTCATTTTAGTGGACTCAACAGAGCCAGTAGGTCCAGCTGTGAATTTATTTACAAAAGGATTCTATGCAGGTATCTCAAAAGCACTTAAAGAAGATGGTATCTTTGTTGCTCAATCGGACAATCCTTGGTTCACGCCAGAGCTTATCTCAAATGTTCAGCGTGATGTAAGAGAAATCTTCCCAATTACACGTCTATACGTAGCAAATATTCCAACATATCCAAGCGGTTTATGGACATTTACAATGGGTTCAAAGAAACATGATCCATTAGAAGTAAGCGAAGATCGTTTCTTCGATATGGATACAAAGTATTACACAAAAGAATTGCACAAAGCCGCATTTGCTTTACCTAAATTTGTGCAAGATCTTATTAAATAAGTTACCACATACAAGTGAGATGTCAGAGGTTTAAGGCTGGCATCTTTTCTATGAATAATGAAGGAGGAACAAAATATGCGTTTTGATGAAGCTTATTCAGGTAATGTATTTATCGGCAGTCACCCTGTTTTTGAAGAAAGTGAAGCGGTTCTTTACGGAATGCCAATGGACTGGACAGTTAGCTATCGTCCAGGTTCACGATTTGGCCCAACTCGTATTCGTGAAGTATCAATTGGATTAGAAGAATACAGCCCGTATTTAGATCGAGAGCTAGAGGAAGTAAAATATTTTGATGCAGGAGATATTCCACTTCCATTTGGGAATCCTCAGCGCAGCTTAAATATGATTGAAGAGTATATCGACCAGCTTTTAGCAGCAGACAAGTTCCCATTAGGTATGGGCGGAGAGCATTTGGTTTCTTGGCCTGTTATGAAAGCTATGTATAAAAAATACCCGGATTTGGCCATTATCCATATGGATGCTCATACAGACCTTCGTGAAGAGTATGAAGGAGAACCACTTTCTCATTCCACTCCGATTCGTAAAGTTGCAGAACTAATCGGACCGGAGAATGTTTATTCATTTGGTATTCGCTCAGGAATGAAAGAAGAATTTCAATGGGCAAAAGAAAACGGCATGCATATTTCAAAATTTGAAGTTCTAGAGCCGTTAAAAGAGATTCTACCAACACTTGCAGGTCGTCCTGTTTATGTAACAATTGATATCGATGTATTAGATCCAGCGCACGCTCCTGGTACAGGAACAGTAGATGCGGGCGGTATCACATCAAAAGAGCTTTTAGCTTCTATTCACGCAATTGCTAAATCAGATCTTCGCATTGTCGGAGGAGATTTAGTAGAAGTAGCTCCAATTTATGATCCGTCTGAACAAACAGCTAATACAGCAAGCAAGCTTATTCGCGAAATGATCTTAGGCTGGGTACAAAAGAAATAAATAAAGTAAAAGGCGGCCGCTGTGGCTGCCTTTTTTATTTGGAATATGTGAATGCTTCACGTACTGTAAAAAGGTGAATTCTCGGCGTATCTATCATATTTCCTTTGAAGTATTATTGAATTCTTTCTTTAGAATGTTTATACTATTTAAGTTATAACGTATTCATTTTAATAAGGAAGTGTCTTTTGTGAGTAACGCTTCAGAAGTCAAGAAACCCATTGAAGTTAAAATTGTGACGGATATCCGCGATGGTCACCGAAAAGAGACAACATCGGTAAATGCAAAAGGTATGTATTATGAAAAAGGATCGAAAATTTATCTTACATACACAGAGTGCCAAGAGGAAATCGGAGATATTAGAACAATGGTGAAAATTAGCGAAGATGAAGTATCAATTAATCGAACCGGTGCTGTTCAAATGAAGCAATCGTTTCGTAAAAAGGTACAGATCGAAGGAACTTATATAAGCCCTTATGGACGTATGGATTTACTGACATTCGCTCATAACATTGAATATAAACAAATGACTCAAAAGGGTCGATTATTTTTAACGTATGATCTAGAAGTACAGGGTCAGCCTACCGGGAAATATGCGTTAACCATTACATTCAAGGAGGAGAAAAAATGAACATCGTCGAACAAGTGCAGCAAAAATTAAAAGCTGAAATTCAAGATGCTGTGGTCAAAGCAGGACTTGCTGAAAAAGCAGAACTTCCAGAAGTTCTATTAGAAACCCCAAAAGATAAAACACATGGTGATTATTCTACCAATATGGCTATGCAGCTAGCTCGTATTGCCAAAAAAGCACCGCGTATTATCGCTGAAGAGCTTGTAGCAAACTTCGATAAATCAAAAGCATCTATCGAGAAAATTGACATTGCAGGCCCTGGATTCATCAACTTTTATATGAATAACTCTTATTTAACAGAGCTTATCCCAACGATTGTAAAAGCTGGTGAAGCTTACGGTCAAACAAACGTAGGGAACGGACAAAAAGTACAAGTTGAGTTTGTTTCAGCTAATCCGACAGGGGATTTACATTTAGGACATGCCCGCGGTGCTGCAGTTGGAGACTCATTATGTAATGTTCTTGAAAAAGCAGGCTACGATGTGTCACGTGAATACTATATTAATGATGCTGGTAACCAAATTAATAACCTGGCTTATTCAGTAGAAGCACGCTACATGCAGGCTCTTGGTTTAGAGAAAGAAATGCCTGCAGACGGCTATCATGGTGCTGACATTATAAACATCGGAAAAGAGCTAGCAAAAGAGCACGGAGACAAGTATGTAAATGCCTCTGAAGAAGAGCGTTTTGAATTCTTCCGTCAATACGGGTTAGATTATGAGTTAGCTAAATTAAAGCGTGATCTTGAACAGTTCCGTGTGAAATTTGACGTATGGTATTCTGAAACATCTCTTTATAAAAATGATAAAATATCAGTTGCACTTGAAACGCTGAAAAAACAAGGCCATGTATATGAAGAAGAAGGTGCTACGTGGTTCCGTTCTACGACATTTGGTGATGATAAAGACCGTGTGTTAATTAAAAATGACGGTTCATTTACGTACTTAACACCAGATATTGCGTATCACCAAGACAAAATTCAACGCGGATTTGATAAGCTAATTAACATTTGGGGAGCCGACCACCATGGATATATTCCTCGTATGAAAGCGGCGATTCAAGCGCTTGGTTATGAAAAAGATACGCTTGAAGTAGAAATCATTCAAATGGTTCAACTGTATCAAAATGGCGAAAAAATGAAGATGAGCAAACGTACAGGTAAAGCAGTAACAATGCGTGATCTAGTAGAAGAGGTAGGCCTTGATGCAACTCGCTACTTCTTTGCGATGAGAAGTGCAGATACACATTTAGACTTTGATTTAGATTTAGCTGTTTCTCAATCTAATGAAAACCCTGTATACTACGCGCAGTATGCTCATGCCCGTATTTGCAGTATTCTTCGTCAAGGTGAAGAGATGGGGATTCAATCAACATCTGGCGCTGACCTTTCATTAATTAGTGCAGAAAAAGAAATGGAACTGCTGAAGAAAATCGGAGAGTTCCCTCAGGCCGTAGCGGAAGCAGCAACAAAACGTATTCCGCACCGCATTACAAACTATGTATTTGACCTTGCTTCTACGTTCCATAGCTTCTATAATGCAGAAAAAGTATTAGACAGCGATAATGTAGAAACAAGTAAAGCACGTATTGAACTAGTGAAAGCTGTTCAAGTAACGCTTCAAAACTCCTTAAAACTAATTGGTGTTTCAGCACCTGAAAAAATGTAACAAAAAAAGAGCCTCTTGGCTCTTTTTTATTTAAAAAACAAGTGTGGCACCTCCTGTACGCTTTACTCCTCTCATTGATGCTAAATCTTCCACTAATTTTAGCAGCGCTTTATCTTTTAACTTTGCTTCAATCATTACGTCAAAATCTTGTCCAATATCTTTAGCCATTTGCAAAAAAGGTGCGATAAAATCAGTTGAGACATAATCAGAGTGACTTC
The DNA here is from genome assembly GCF_056400385.1 of Priestia sp. P5_B4. NCBI lineage: Bacteria > Bacillati > Bacillota > Bacilli > Caryophanales > Bacillaceae > Priestia > Priestia sp. P5_B4. Next base: position 20,587 of record NZ_JBFULJ010000014.1, on the reverse strand, counting down.
TAAATTCTTTTTCAGATTTAGGAGAAGAGATATGTACTTTTGGTTTTAACCCGATACGTTTCCACGTGTCAAAGATACGAGGGAGCAATAATGCAAGAGGTTCTTCTCCTTCATTTGCTTTGTGGTGGTGATAATCAAAGAGGAGAGGGACTTTCTCTTTTTCGCATACAGCTAATGTTTCTTCAGTTGTGTATGTTTTATCATCATTTTCAAGAGTCATGCGCTTTTTAATGACAGGTGGCAGCGTTTGAATGTTTTCATGAAATCGACCGATCGCCTTTTCTTTATTGCCATAGGCTCCTCCTACATGAATATTAATAAGAGCTTGATCGGCTACTCCCATCGCTTCAAGCATTCTATAGTGATAATCCATATCTTTTACCGCATTTTCTGTAATATGTTTTTTGTCGCTTGTAAATAATGTAAACTGATTAGGATGAAAACTCACGCGCAGTTGATGATTCCGAATCAAGTCTCCTATCTCTGACCAATCGTCTTGGAACGCATCAATGTAATTCCAATCTACTTCAGGATGAGTAGCTAAAGGGACAAGAGAAGATGATAATCGATACAGCATAATTTCATGGGCAATATTAAAATGTAAAGCGCGCTTAGTATGATTCAAATTTTGTTTTGTGACGTAATGAAGCTTATCCAGCCTCTCATCTTTTTTCATTTTTTCCCATCTAGTAAACGTGAGAGTTTTCGCAGGTGAGCAGTCCCAAAGCGACAGGGCATGTGATACATAGCCAAATCTAATTTTCATTATAAATTTTCCTCTTTTCGTTCATTAAAGCAACGGAGAAATAAAGGTTGCAAATCCTTGCTTTAGTTTTTCACTCCATTTTCGGTTTTTGACATCTTCTAAAGACAAAATGGGGCATTCCCCCATACAAGCTTTAAAGCTGTTCTTTACCTCTTCAATGTATATGGCATCGTAGATTAAACAGTTGATTTCAGCGTTTAAGAACAAGCTTCTTTTATCAAAATTAGCCGTTCCTACATCGCAGATAACATTGTCTGCAATTAATACTTTTGCGTGGTAAAAACCGTAATAATATTGATAAATCATGCAGCCTGCTTGAAGTAATGTAGGAAGATAGGCAAATGCAGCATGATGAACAAGCGGTTGATCTGCACGCATTGGAATCAAAATATGAACTTGTACTCCCCGTGCGCGAGCTTGCAGTAACGCATTCATCAAAGGTTCACTTGGAATAAAATAAGGAGTACCTATGTACAATTCCCTATTGGCTTGGTTGATAATCGATAAAAAGCTTTCTTCAAGTGAAAAACCTTCAGTCGACTGTAGCTGAATAACATAGTCTCCTTCAGAGGCTGGTGGAAAGTATCTTTCCACTTTACGCAGGTCTATGCCGGTAGCAGCATACCAGTCGCTCAACAGCTGCATTTGAAGATCTTGGATACCTTCACCTTCCATACGCAGGTGGTAATCTTTCCATACCCCAAGCTTGGCGTCGAGTCCTAAATATTCTCTTCCGATATTAAAACCGCCAATGTAGCCAACTTTCCCATCAATAACGGCCATTTTACGGTGATTGCGTGCGTTGAGTGTATAAAACAAATAAGGCCACCGTAGCGTTCGACTGTAAGCAAAATGAACGCCTTGTTTCTTTAAGAATGCAATTTTGTTTTTCTTGATTTTATAGCTTCCCACACGGTCTACCAATAACCGGACTTCAATATTTTGCTGTGCTTTTTGGACTAGTAAATCTAAAAAATCTTGGCTAATTTCATCATTTTGTACGATGTAAAACGATAAATGGATAAATGAAGAGGCATTTTCTATTTCATGAAATAAATCTTTATACAAGACATTCCCGTCTGCGAACAAAAAAAGAGAAGCACGGCGCTTTGGAAATGTATTTTCAGCCTGAGAAAATACTTTCTTTCCAACGCCAAGGTCAATTGCAAGCCAAGCAATAAAAATAATAAAAAGTAAAATTACAACCATGCCGCTCATCACGTCACCTCTTTTCCCGATGTAAATACATTTTATGTTGTTCTTAGTGTCACCTTGTTTAAATAGAATATGAACAAAAGAACGAAAAGATATTGACTGAATGCTCATTCATTATATACAATGAAAGCAGATATATTATCAGAAAATTTAGTCGTCAGGAGGAAAGAAAGGGAACAAATTATTCAAGGAGGGGACGAGATGACAGGGTTGCTGTGGGTGAATTTTCTCTTTTTTATTATTGTAACCGCTTACGCTGTTTCTTTGTTTGTATATTTGATTCGCACACGCATTCAGTATATTCAATTAGGGAAAAAAGTAGAATTTGATCAGCGGTTAAAAGAAAGACTGCAAAAAATTTGGGTGAACGTGTTTGGACAAAAGAAGCTGTTAAAAGATAAAAAAAGTGGAATTATGCACGTCATGTTTTTTTATGGGTTTATTTTAGTTCAGTTCGGCGCGTTAGACTTCATTATAAAAGGTTTGCTTCCAGGTAAACATTTGCCGCTTGGACCTTTATATCCCGGTTTTACATTTTTTCAAGAAATGGTGACGTTTTTGATTTTAGTAGCAGTTGTCTGGGCTTTTCACCGTCGCTACGTAGAAAAGCTTGTGCGTTTAAAAAGAGGGTTTAAATCTGGTTTAGTACTGATTTTTATTGGAGCACTTATGCTGTCAGTGCTTGTCGGAAACGGTATGTCAATCATCTGGCATAATCATGAACCGTCATGGACAGAACCGATTGCGTCATCGATTGCGATCTTGTTTAAGGGAATCAATGATATTGCCGCTATCTCCATTTTTTATGTTTCATGGTGGATCCACTTAGCCGTATTATTGACGTTTTTAGTATATGTTCCTCAATCAAAACATGCTCATTTACTGGCTGGACCGGCTAATGTATTTTTTAACCGTGTTTCTAAGCCAGGTAAGCTTGAAAAGATTGATTTTGAAGACGAGACCCAGGAGACGTTTGGGGTTGGAAAGATTGAAGAATTCACGCAGCATCAGCTTATTGATTTATATGCCTGTGTGGAATGCGGTCGATGTACGAATATGTGTCCGGCAACGGGTACAGGGAAAATTTTATCTCCAATGGATTTAATTTTAAAGATGCGCGATCACTTAACAGAAAAAGGAGCGGTTGTGACATCTAAGGCACCTTGGGTTCCTACGTATGCATTCTCCAAAACAAAAGGAAATCAGCTGGCGATGATGGCGGCCGGTCAAGGCGGAGCAGAGGCTGCAGCAACAGCGGAATATAATCCCGCTTTAATCGGAGATGTCATTACGGAAGAAGAAATTTGGGCATGTACAACGTGCCGAAACTGTGAAGATCAATGTCCCGTAATGAACGAACATGTAGATAAAATCATAGATTTACGACGTTTTTTAGTATTAACTGAAGGAAAGATGGACGCGGATGCTCAGCGTGCCATGACGAATATTGAACGTCAGGGAAACCCTTGGGGATTAAACCGAAAAGAGCGTGAAGAATGGCGACATGTAAGAGAAGATGTTCACATTCCGACTGTTAAAGAAGTAAGTAAAGCCGGTGAAACGTTTGAGTATTTGTTCTGGGTAGGTTCGATGGGATCTTATGATAACCGCAGCCAAAAAATCGCTCTATCGTTTGCAAAACTTCTCAATGAAGCGGGTGTTTCATTTGCGATTTTAGGAAATAAAGAAAAAAATTCTGGTGATACGCCGCGCAGGTTGGGCAATGAATTTTTATTCCAAGAGTTAGCTTCTAAAAACATCGCTGAATTTGAAAAAAATGAAATCAAAAAAATTGTTACGATTGATCCACATGCTTACAATATCTTCAAAAATGAATATCCAGATTTCGGTTTTGAAGGAGAAGTGTATCATCACACAGAATTATTAGCTATGTTGGTGAAAGAAGGTAAGCTGTCACCAAAACATGCGGTTAATGAAAAAATTACCTTCCATGATTCCTGTTATTTAGGAAGATATAACGAAGTATACAGTCCACCAAGAGAAATTTTGAAAGCGATTCCAGGTGTTCGTTTGATTGAAATGGATCGCAACCGTGAAAATGGTATGTGCTGTGGAGCAGGAGGAGGGTTAATGTGGACGGAAGAAACGACCGGCCAGCGCATTAATGTAGCACGCACGGAACAAGCCTTGGCCGTTAACCCAAGCATTATCAGTTCAGGTTGCCCCTACTGCTTAACGATGCTAAGTGACGGAACAAAAGCAAAAGAAGTAGAAGAAAAGGTTCATACGTATGACGTAGCAGAACTGCTTGAAAAGTCAATTTATGGCGACGTGCAAGAACAGGTTTCATAAAGGAGAAGTAGAGATGGTCTTCATCTCTACCTTTTACAGAAAGGAAATTGAGCAAGCGTTCAATCGGCGAGGACAAAGAGGAAGAAAAAGGAGGAAACAGTAGTGGGGAAAACAGTTATTGTGAGTGCAGTTCGAACACCTTTTGGAAAATTAGGTGGCATTGTAAGTGGACTAAAAGCGGCAGAACTAGGCGGGAAAGCGATTCAAGCAGCTTCAAAGGGACGTACAGAAATTGATTCCGTTATTATGGGGTGCGTGCTGCAGGGGGGCCAAGGACAGCTGCCTTCTAGGCAAGCCATGCACTATGCAGGTTTACCGTGGCAAGTAGAGACAGAAACCATTAATAAAGTTTGTGCATCGGGCATGCGCAGCATTACAACTGCTGATCAGCTGATTCGATTAGGAGAAGCAAAAACAATCATTGCAGGTGGAATGGAATCGATGAGTAACGCGCCGTATCTTCTTCCAAAAGCAAGGTGGGGGTTCCGTATGGGAGATAGCGTTGTGACGGATTTGATGGTTCATGACGGTTTGACATGCAGCTTTACAGGGGTTCAAATGGGTACGTATGGAAATGAAATCGCTTCTGAAATGAATATTTCCCGAGAAAAGCAGGATGAATGGGCCCTTCGCAGTCATCAATTGGCGGTAGAGTCAGAAGAGAAAGGGAGATGGACTGCAGAAAGAATTTCAGTTGATATTCCGTCTAAAAAAGGAACGATAACGGTTCAAAAAGATGAAGGACCAAGAAAAGATACGTCGTTAGAAAAACTCTCGTCTCTTCGGCCTGTATTTGGTCACAGCGGAACCATTACAGCAGGAAATGCACCTAGCGTGAATGACGGAGCAGCTGCGCTCATGCTAATGGATGAAGATGTGGCAAAAGCAAATGGCTATGAGCCGTTGGCTACGATTGTAAACCATACTTCTCTTGCGATGGAGCCAAGGGAATTTCCGAAAACGCCTGGGTTTGCTATTAATAAGCTATTGCAAAAAACAAATAAAACAGTAGACGATATTGCGCTGTTTGAAATCAATGAAGCTTTTTCAGCGGTAGCGTTGATGAGTATGGAAATTGCAGGGCTTCCGGCTGAAAAAGTAAATGTGAACGGCGGGGCTGTAGCACTTGGACATCCGATTGGAGCAAGCGGCGCCCGTATTGTTGTAACGCTCATTCATGAATTAAGACGACGAGGCGGCGGACTAGGCATTGCTTCTATTTGCAGCGGCGGCGGCCAAGGTGATGCCATCATGGTAGAAGTGTAAAAGGGGGATACCAACTTGAATATTGAAACAGTTATGGTTATTGGAGCAGGACAGATGGGAGCAGGAATTGCGCAAGTATTTGCTGCGAGCGGATACCAAGTTTCTTTGTATGACGTTGATCAAAAAAATACACAAAAAGGAATAGAAGGTATTGATAAACGTCTGAAAAAGCAGGTGGGAAAAGGTTCTCTCTCAGCTAAGGAACATGAAGGGATTATGGAGCGCATTCAGCTGGCAAATGAAATAACGGCAGCACAAAAAGCAGATTTAATCGTCGAAGCGGTTGTGGAAAAGATGGAAGTCAAACAAGCCATTTTTGCGGAGTTGGATTCGTTAGCCCCGAGTCATACTATTTTAGCAACCAACACGTCTTCGCTTCCTATTACTGAAATTGCAGCTGTGACCACTCGACCTGAAAAAGTAATTGGCATGCACTTTATGAATCCTGTTCCGGTGATGAAACTCGTTGAAATTATTAGAGGGCTGGCTACTACCGATGAAGTGTATCAAGCAGTCTATGAAACAACGAAAAAATTAAATAAAACCCCGGTGGAAGTTCATGATTTTCCAGGGTTTGTTTCAAATCGAATTTTAATGCCAATGATTAACGAAGCTGTGTTTGCGCTCTATGAAGGGGTAGCAAGCGAAGAGGATATTGATCAAGTGATGAAACTAGGAATGAACCATCCAATGGGACCTTTGACATTAGCAGATTTCATCGGCCTCGATACATGTTTGTTTATTATGGAAACGCTTCATAAAGGGTTTGGTGATGACAAATATCGTCCTTGTCCATTGCTTAGGAAATATGTAAAGGCAGGGTGGCTTGGTCGAAAAACAGGAAAAGGATTTTTTACGTACGAAACATAAAGGAGTGGCGAAATGATCTTTTTTACGTCTGAACAACACATGATTAAAAAGATGGTAGCTGATTTTAGTGAAAAAGAAGTCGCTGCGGCTGTGCCAAACATGGAAAAGGGTGAATTTCCTCGAGGTTTATTAAAGCAGATGGCTGATCTTGGCCTGATGGGCATTCCCGTTCCTCAAGCATACGGAGGGGGCGGACTGGACTTTGTGTCGTACATGATTGCCATCCACGAAATATCAAAAGTAAGTCCAGCCCTCGGCGTCATTTTGTCTGTTCATACTTCTGTAGGTACGAATCCTATTGTCGTATTTGGGACGGAAGATCAAAAACAAAAATATGTAAAAAAACTGGCGACAGGTGAATATTTAGGTGCTTTTTGTTTAACAGAACCTAGTGCAGGGTCTGATGCTGCAAGCTTAAAAACAAAGGCAGAACGAAAAGGAGACCACTATCTTTTAAATGGCTCAAAGCTTTTCATTACAAACGGCGGCGAAGCAGATACGTATATTGTATTTGCTAAAACGAATCCCGAACGCGGGTCGAGAGGAATGAGCGCTTTTATCGTTGAAAAGACGATGGAGGGATTTTCGATAGGAAAAGATGAACATAAGATGGGCCTTCACGGTTCTCGAACGGTTCAACTTCACTTTGAAAATATACAGGTGCCTGTAGAAAATCGTCTCGGAGAAGAAGGTGAAGGCTTTCGAATTGCGATGGCTAATTTAAATGCCGGAAGAATTGGTATTGCTGCTCAGGCGGTAGGAATTGCTGAAGGTGCGTTAACGGCAGCTAAAAACTATGCAAATGAACGATATCAATTCGGAAAATCGATTTTATCTCAGCAGGGTATTGCCTTTAAGCTGGCCGATATGGAAACGGCTGTTGAATCAGCGAAGCTTTTAATGTATAGAGCCGCTTTTTTATATGATCAAAAACTTCCTTGTAAAAAAGAAGCCTCAATGGCGAAATTATTTGCTTCCCAAACGGCCATGAATGTAGCAATCGATGCGATTCAAGTTTTGGGAGGCTATGGTTATATGAAAGATTATCCAGTAGAGAGGTATTTTCGTGACGCCAAAGTATGCGAAATCTACGAAGGTACAAGCGAAATTCAGCGCATCGTCATTAGCAGTCAATTATAGGGGGAATAATCATGTTTTTTAAACTTTCAGAAGAACACGAAATGATTCGAAAAATGGTGCGGGACTTTGCCAAAAACGAAGTGGCTCCGACAGCTGCACAACGAGATGAAGAAGAGCGTTTTGACAGAGGAATCTTTACGCAAATGGCTGATCTAGGATTAACAGGTATTCCATGGCCGGAGCAATACGGAGGAATTGGCAGTGACTATCTAGCTTATTGCATTGCTGTTGAAGAACTGTCTAGAGTATGTGCATCAACAGGCGTTACTTTGTCGGCTCATACTTCTCTTGCCGGCTGGCCAATCTATACATTCGGAACAGAAGAACAAAAACAAAAATACCTGAAACCTATGGCAACGGGTGAGAAAATAGGTGCTTATGGCTTAACCGAACCGAGTGCTGGATCAGACGCAGGAGGAATGAGAACGCTCGCTGTAAAAGACGGAGAAGATTATATTTTAAATGGTTCTAAAATCTTTATTACAAACGGCGGCGAAGCGGATATTTACGTCGTATTTGCTCGCATCGATCCCAATGAAAAACGCACGAGCGCTTTTATTATTGAAAAAGATATGCCGGGATTTTCAGTTGGTAAAAAAGAAAAGAAACTGGGCATTCGCTCTTCACCTACCACAGAAATTATTTTCGAGGACTGCCGTGTTCCAAAAGAAAATTTGCTGGGAAATGAAGGAGAAGGGTTTAAAGTTGCCATGATGACACTAGATGGCGGCCGAAATGGCATTGCAGCACAGGCGGTAGGAATTGCTCAAGGGGCATTAGATGCGGCCGTAGCTTATGCCAAGGAACGTCAGCAATTTGGTAAGCCAATTATTTCTCAGCAAGGAATTGCTTTTAAGCTAGCCGACATGGCCACGAGTATAGAAGCTGCAAGACTGTTAACCTATCAAGCTGCTTGGCTGGAGTCTCAAGGGCTGCCATATGGCAAAGAATCAGCCATGTCAAAATTATATGCTGGGGATACAGCAATGAAAGTAACGACAGAAGCTGTTCAAGTATTTGGAGGATACGGTTATACAAAAGATTATCCAGTAGAACGTTTTATGAGAGATGCAAAAATCACGCAAATTTATGAAGGCACACAAGAGATTCAGCGTCTCGTCATTTCTAGGTATCTTGCTAAATAAAACACTTGTTGTAGGAGAGGTGAAAAAATGAAAAAGAGAGAAGTTCTCACATCCATTAAAGATGAAAAGCTGATTGTAGAGCGTCGTAATCAAATGATTAAAGGGGCCGTCACGCTATTTAAGGAAAAAGGTTTTCACCGAACAACAACAAGGGAAATTGCCAAAGCCGCTGGGTTCAGTATCGGTACACTTTACGAATATATTCAATCTAAAGAAGATGTTTTATATCTTGTATGTGACAATATTTACGATGAAGTGAGAGAGCGATTAGAAGAGATGGTGGTGGATCGTTATACAATCGCTGAGCTTCAACAAGCGATTCAGCACTATTTTAAAGTTGTGGATGAGCTTCAAGATGAAGTATTAGTCATGTACCAAGAAGCGAAATCACTGTCTAAAGATGCGCTTCCATATGTATTAAAAAAAGAGCTGGATATGGTTGAGATGTTTAAGGTTATTATCGAAGGCTGCGTAGAAAACAATCAATTTGCACTTACGGATAAAGAAATTTCGCTGTTTGCTCATCATTTATTTGTTCAAGGTCAGATGTGGGCATTTCGCAGATGGTGGCTGCAAAAGCATTATTCATTAGAAGAATATACAAATATGCAGTTAGATTTTTTACTTAAAAATTTTTCATTTCAACAACTGTGTGAGGGGGAGACAGTTTGAATACAAGCAAAAGACCGCTTCGTTTTTTAACCGCTTCTAGCCTGTTTGACGGCCACGACGCGTCCATTAATATTATGAGACGAATTCTTCAAGMAAAGGGGGTAGAAGTCATTCACCTGGGGCATAACCGATCTGTCGAAGAAATTGTTAACGCTTCCATACAAGAGGATGTTCAGGGGATTGCCATTTCTTCTTATCAAGGCGGCCATGTAGAATATTTTAAGTATATGTACGATTTACTCCAAGAACAACAGGCTTCTCATATTAAAATTTATGGCGGAGGAGGAGGGGTCATTATTCCGAGTGAGATTCAAGAGCTTCATGATTACGGCATTTCTAAAATCTTTTCTCCGGAAGATGGACGAAAAATGGGGTTAGAAGGCATGATTCAATTTATGATCGATGATTGTTATTACACAAATCCCCCTGCACTGCCGAAGGATCGAACCTTAACGCCGGCTAATGACCGTTTAATTGCCCAGCTTATTACATGCGCTGAAAATGAAGCCTATGAATACACAAAAGAGCACGCAGCTGCTCTTGAAGAAATCCGAGAAAGTGTAATCGAAAGCGAGACGGATCAAAAAATACCGGTTATTGGAATCACAGGAACAGGAGGAGCGGGGAAAAGTTCGCTTACGGATGAATTAGTAAGAAGGTTTATTGAACATATTCCAGATATTCATGTAGCTGTTTTATCCGTCGATCCAACTAAACAAAAAACCGGAGGAGCGCTTCTTGGGGATCGAATTCGTATGAACATCGCAGCGTCTCCTCGTGTGTATATGAGAAGTTTGGCCACGCGTTCATCTGGACATGAGCTATCGGCGGCCATTCGAGATGGAATTGCCGTCGTGAAAAAAGCGGGTTTCGACATTATCATTGTCGAAACAAGCGGCATCGGGCAAGCTGATGCTCAAGTCAAAGATATTGCAAATGTCTCTCTGTATGTAATGACAAGCGAATTTGGCGCGCCGTCGCAGTTAGAAAAGATTGAAATGATTGATTACGCAGACTTTATTGTAATCAATAAATTTGAAAAAAAAGGTTCCGAAGACGCAAAAAAACAAGTGCAGCGTCAATATCAGCGTAATCATCAGCTGTTTGAAAATAATCTCTCTACGATGCCAATTTACGGAACAATTGCGAGCCAGTTCAACGACGGGGGAACAAATATTTTATTTGAAGATCTTGTAAATCATCTGCATCAAACATGCCGTACGTCTTGGCACGTAGAAAAATCATCAGAGCGCGTAAGTGAAAAGAAATATACCATCATTCCTAATGATCAACAGCAATATTTACAGGAGATTGTAAACAGCGTTCGCTCTTATCACCGCAATACGGATGTTCAAGTACAAATAGCGCGTAAATTTTATCAGCTAGAGGGTGCTCTGGAAGAAGTGGAAACAGAAACAGCCAAGCAAGAGCTCACTCAGCTAAAGGAGAAATATCAAAAACAGCTAACGGCTGAATCGATTGAAAAGCTGGAAAACTGGCCTAAATTAAAAAGTCAGTACGGGAAAGAAGAACTTATTACAAAGATAAGAAATAAAGAAATTAAAACCTCTCTGCAAGTTGATACCCTATCAGGACTGCGTATTCCGCGCGTGGCCCTTCCAAAAGTTAAAGAATACGGGGAAGTTCTTCGTTTTCTTTATAAAGAAAATGTGCCAGGTGCGTTTCCTTATACAGCAGGTGTTTTTCCATTCAAACGAAAAGGTGAAGATCCTAAGCGTCAATTCGCAGGCGAAGGAACACCAGAACGAACAAATCGCCGCTTCCACTATTTGTCAAAAGATGATGAGGCTAAGCGTTTAAGTACAGCGTTTGATTCTGTAACGCTTTACGGAGAAAATCCGGATCCAAGGCCGGATATCTTCGGGAAAATTGGCGAAAGCGGCGTAAATGTCTGTACGCTTGATGATATGAAACTCTTGTATAAAGGATTTGATCTTTGTCATCCGTCGACTTCCGTTTCGATGACGATCAATGGGCCGGCTCCAATATTACTAGCTATGTTTATGAATACAGCTATCAGTCAGCAGGTGGAAAAGAAGGAAGAGGAGCTGAAGCGCCCTTTAACAGAAGAGGAATACGAGGACGTAAAATCGGGTACGTTGAAACAAGTGAGAGGAACTGTTCAAGCGGATATTTTAAAAGAAGACCAAGGACAAAATACGTGTATTTTTTCCACGGAATTTGCATTGAAAATGATGGGAGATATTCAGCAGTACTTTATTGACGAGAAAGTGCGCAACTATTATTCTGTTTCTATTTCAGGCTATCATATAGCTGAAGCAGGTGCTAACCCGATTTCTCAGCTAGCTTTTACATTGGCCAACGGTTTTACGTACGTGGAATATTACTTGAGTCGAGGCATGCACATTGATGATTTTGCTCCTAATTTATCGTTTTTCTTTAGTAATGGACTTGACCCTGAATACACGGTTATTGGACGTGTAGCGAGAAGAATCTGGGCAATTGTGATGCGTGATAAATACGGCGCGAATGAACGCAGTCAAAAGCTTAAGTATCATATTCAAACATCCGGCCGATCGCTTCATGCACAGGAAATTAATTTTAATGATATACGTACGACGCTGCAAGCCTTAATGGCTCTTCATGACAATTGCAACTCTCTTCATACCAATGCGTATGATGAAGCAATTACAACGCCGACAGAGGAATCTGTACGAAGAGCGATGGCCATTCAATTAATCATTACAAAAGAGCATGGATTAACTAAAAATGAAAATCCACTACAGGGCTCTTTTATTATTGATGAACTAACAGACTTGGTAGAAGAAGAGGTATTGGCTGAGTTCCAACGCTTAAATGATCGAGGCGGCGTTTTAGGTGCGATGGAAATGCAGTATCAGCGAGGTAAGATTCAAGATGAATCGATGGAATATGAGATGCAAAAACATACGGGAGATTTACCTATTATAGGAGTAAATACGTATATTAATCCAAATGAAGAGGAAAATTCCTCAGTTGATGACATGCAGTTAGCCCGCGCATCAAAAGAAGAAAAAAATCATCAAATTAATCAGCTTCAGAAGTTTCAACAGCAGCATGAAGAAAAAAGAGAAGATGCGCTGAAAAGGTTAAAGAAAGCTGCAACAGAAGGAGAGAACATTYTCAAAGAGTTAATGGAGACCGTTAAAGTAGCCAGCTTAGGGGAAATTACGCGAGCTTTATATGAATGCGGTGGGCAATATCGCCGAAATATGTAATAATGTATCGTTAGTATATAGTGATATATTAAAAGCCGAGATGACCGTTTGTGGGTCATCTCGGCTTTTATAGACCTAACCCTAGCGGAGTCAGAATAACTGATGGTGAATTCCTTTTGATCAAAGGATGTTATTGGCGTATTAAATAGAATGTATTATAGTGATAAAATGTCTATTTTTTTCGTTGTTTTATGCGAAATTCTCGAGAATTTTAGAAACGAGGCTAGCATAAATGTATTGAATTTGTTTATAATGAATGGTATGTATTTATTCGTTTCCATCATTTACACATATGATGAATTGATTTAATAGATTTTCGATATACATAGTCATAGAAAGGATGTGCCAGATTTGAGTTTAGCACAGTACTCAAAAACGGATTTAAAAGAAATGTCGATGATTGAGATTGCTTATGCACTTCTAGAAGAAAAAACAGATCGTCAAGCAATGTCATTCCAAGAAATTATTGCTGAAATTAAAGCAGCAGCTGAAATGTCAGATCAAGAATTAAAAACGAGATTAGCTCAGTTTTATACAGATATTAATATTGATGGTCGCTTTTTAACAGTAGGGGACAACCACTGGGGTCTTCGTGGATGGTATCCTTTTGACCAAGCTGAAGAAGAAGTTATTCCGGTTGCAAAACCTAAAAAGAAAAAAGCGAAAAAAGCTGTTGTTGAAGAAGTTGAAGATTTTGATGATTTAGAAGAAGATTTGGATTATGAAGATGTTGATGATCTAGACGAAGAAGAAGATTTTGAAGACATTGACGAGCTAGAAGAAGATGAAGAAGATCTTGCAGAAGACGATTTTGACGATTTAGAAGATGATCTAGACGATGATGAGGAAGACGAAGAAGAAGATTATGAGGACGAAAAAGAAAAATAATCCTTCTTGACTTTTTCAAGCGAAGTAGGTAGAATCTTTTTTGGGCTCTTTAAACAAGCATTTAAAAAGTTTTTATTTAAAATAGACTATTGCTCCCAATCCAGTTTTGGTATTGGGAGCAATTTTTTTATTTTATCTATCCATGTTTTACACCCCGATATGTTCTTATAAATCCTTGATAGAAACTTTCTTTTGGTTCTTGAACGTTTCACATTCATAAGGTTTCTTATAATTTCGCATGCACAATGAATGAATTGTGATTGTTTATGTGAAAACTTTTAATATTGTACAGTTCAAATTATTTAGAGGGGGAAGTATAGATGACAAAGTATATTTTCGTAACAGGCGGTGTTGTATCATCTCTAGGAAAAGGGATTACAGCAGCTTCTTTAGGCCGTTTATTAAAAAACCGTGGGTTGAACGTAACGATTCAAAAGTTTGATCCATACATTAATGTAGACCCAGGAACAATGAGTCCATACCAACACGGAGAGGTATTCGTAACGGATGACGGCGCGGAAACAGACTTAGACTTAGGTCACTATGAGCGTTTTATCGATATCAACTTAAATCGCTACAGCAACGTAACAACAGGTAAAGTATATTCAACAGTATTGAAAAAAGAGCGTCGCGGTGATTATTTAGGCGGAACAGTTCAGGTTATTCCGCACATCACAAATGAAATTAAAGAACGCGTTTTCCGTGCAGGTAAAGAAACAAATGCGGACGTTGTTATTACTGAAATCGGCGGAACGGTAGGAGATATTGAATCACTTCCTTTCCTAGAAGCTATTCGTCAAATCAAAAGTGATATTGGCCGTGACAATGTTATGTATATCCACTGTACACTTGTGCCATATTTAAAAGCTGCTGGTGAAATGAAAACAAAACCAACACAGCATAGTGTAAAAGAGTTACGTAGCTTAGGCATTCAGCCAAATGTTATCGTTGTTCGTACAGAAATGCCAATTTCTGAAGATATGAAAGACAAGCTAGCTTTATTCTGCGATATTGATCCAAAAGCGGTTATTGAGTGTGCAGACGCTGAAACATTATATGAAATTCCACTATCTTTACAAGAGCAGCACCTAGATCAAATCACATGCGATCACTTGAAATTAGATTGCAAAGAAGCAGAAATGACTGAGTGGAAAGCACTGGTTGAGAAAGTAAAAGGACTTTCAAATACGACAAAAATTGCATTGGTTGGTAAGTATGTAGAGCTTCAAGATGCTTATATTTCTGTCGTAGAAGCAATGAAACATGCTGGATATGCATTCGATGCAGATGTAAACATCAAGTGGGTAAATTCTGAATTTGTAACAAAAGAAAATGTTCAAGATTTACTTGGTGATGTAGATGGTATCTTAGTTCCAGGTGGATTTGGTGATCGTGGAATTGAAGGTAAAATTGTAGCAACACAATATGCACGTGAGCAAAAGGTTCCATTCTTAGGTATTTGCTTAGGTATGCAGCTGGCATCAGTTGAGTTTGCGCGTAATGTATTAGGCTTAGAAGGCGCACATTCAGCGGAAATTGCACCTGGAACAAATTATCCAATTATTGACTTATTACCAGAGCAAAAAGACGTAGAGGACCTAGGCGGTACATTGCGTTTAGGACTATACCCTTGTAAATTGTCTGAAGATACGCTTGCATATGAAGCATATCAAGATGAAGTGGTATATGAGCGTCATCGTCACCGTTATGAATTTAATAACGAATACCGTCAACAAATGGAAGAGAAAGGCTTTATCTTCTCTGGTACAAGCCCAGACGGCCGTTTAATTGAAATTGTAGAGCTAAAAGACCACCCATGGTTCTTGGCTTCACAATTCCACCCAGAGTTTACTTCTCGTCCAACAAGACCGCAACCATTGTTCAGAGAATTTATTCGCGCATCAATGGAGTCAGGCCAAAACAAATAAGTGAAATAAAAAACACGCTGTCTTTAGACAGCGTGTTTTTTATTCATATTCTTCTACGATTTCTTTTAATGTGAAAGTTAAACCATAGTACGCGTATAAAGCGACCATCATTGCTGGAAAACCAAATCTTGAGCCGTCTTCTCCAGGAATAAGCGGCTTTAACAATTTTGTATCAATATGAGCATCTGCGAGTGCTGTTAAAGAAGGTTCGGCTATCTCTTTAGGAACAGCAGCAATGCTAACAAATGGAATATCCCGTTTCTTTAAACGTTCAGCTATTTCCACTGCTTTATTATCTGTTGAAAATCGAGAGACAAGCAGTACGCGATCAACGCTAGTCAGCTGATCTAATTCATGTAAAGGCAAAGCTTTTGCCTGACTTAAAGGTTCTGCACTGCTTAGTGCTTCAAGCGTAATGGCGTGCATTTCTTCTACACCATAAATATAGATAAATCCTTCTCCGACAGAGGCCTGTGCTAAAATACGCGCGGCATCTTCAAATTGGAATTCTTCTTGTTCTTCAATTCGTTTAAAAAAACCTGAAAGTTGAGTTGTGAAAATTTTAAGCATAGAATCTCCCTTCGATTTAAGCGGCTAAAGCCGTCTATCTACACATTATAACGAAAAAAGCTATCTGTATTCTATCTTGAAATGAGCTACAATGAAAGTAAAGTGCAATGAAGTTGGATGGATGACAAAAAAAGCTATGTTTTGTAACAATTTCTCTAATAAGCAGGGATTTTTGTTTTAAAGGCGAAATACATATGTTAGTTTTGTCTGTAGAAGAGGAATATAAAAGGTGGGATTATATTGGCAGAGAAAATTTTAATTGTTGATGATCAGTATGGTATACGTATTTTATTAACGGAAGTGCTGCAAAAAGAAGGCTATACGACATTTCAAGCGGCGAACGGCTTCCAGGCGATTGATATTACAAAAGAGCAAGCACCGGATCTTGTCTTATTAGATATGAAAATTCCAGGAATGGATGGAATTGAAATTTTAAAAAGGTTAAAGCAGCACGATGAAACGATTAAAGTCATTATTATGACCGCTTATGGTGAATTGGATATGATTCAAGAAGCAAAAGATTTAGGAGCATTAACACACTTTGCAAAACCGTTTGATATTGATGAAATCCGAAAAGTTGTTAGGGAATATATACCAGTAAAGTCGAATTAAGGTTTTGGTAGGGTTTTCATCCTAACAAATTTTGAATATCAACCTAAAAATGTTGCTGTTTTCATTGTTAGTTGGTATCCTAATTACTGTATTCATAATTCGACAATCTATTATGTAAAGATGCGCGTTGTTTCTACATGAAACACTCAATTCAAGAGCATACTATTTGAGTGTGCCTTTTGGTTAGCATCTAATCTAAGGTTGATTTTAAGGAGGATTTCAATATGCCTTTAGTATCAATGAAAGAAATGCTTATTACAGCAAAAGAACAAGGCTATGCAGTAGGTCAATTTAACTTAAATAACTTAGAGTTTACTCAAGCTATTCTTCAAGCAGCAAAAGAAGAAAACTCTCCAGTTATTCTTGGTGTATCTGAAGGTGCAGCACGCTACATGGGCGGTTTCAAAACTGTTGTAGCAATGGTTGAAGCTCTAATCGAAGATTACGACGTTCAAGTACCAGTTGCAATTCACTTAGACCACGGTTCAAGCTTTGAATCATGTGCAAAAGCAATCCATGCTGGATTCACTTCTGTAATGATCGATGCTTCTCACCATCCATTTGAAGAAAACATTGCAATTACTTCTAAAGTAGTTGAACTAGCTCACTTCCACGGAGTATCTGTAGAAGCGGAACTAGGAACTGTTGGTGGACAAGAAGACGACGTTATTGCTGAGGGCGTTATCTATGCAGATGCTAACGAGTGTGAAGAACTTGTTAACCGTACAGGTATCGATTGCTTAGCTCCAGCATTAGGATCAGTTCACGGACCATACAAAGGTGAACCAAACCTAGGTTTTGCTGAAATGAAAGAAATCGGAGATCGTACAGGCTTACCATTAGTTTTACATGGTGGAACTGGTATTCCAACAAAAGATATCCAAAAATCAGTTTCTTTAGGTACTGCTAAAATCAACGTAAACACTGAAAACCAAATTGCTTCAGCTAAAGCTGTTCGTGAAGTATTAGCTGCGCAACCTGAACAATATGATCCACGTAAATACTTAGGACCTGCTCGCGAAGCAATCAAAGAAACGGTTCAAGGTAAAATGCGTGAATTCGGTTCTTCTAACAAAGCATAATTTGAAATCTTCGGATTGCCTGTTTGCAGTTAGTTGAGTCTGAAAAATAAAACCGTCTTATTTTCATTGTAAGGCGGTTTTATTTTTACTATAATTTTCTTATCATTCTGAATACATAACACAGGGGGATGGCATTCATGAAGTTTTTTATTGATACGGCTAATTTAGACGAAATTAAGGAAGCGCATTCATTGGGTTTGTTAGCGGGGGTTACAACAAATCCTAGTTTAGTAGCTAAAGAGAACATCACGTTTGAAGATCGTCTTCGTGAAATTACAGAGTTCGTTGAAGGGTCTGTAAGTGCAGAAGTGATTGCGCTTGATGCAGAAGGCATGATTCGCGAAGGAAAAGAGCTTGCTGCGATTGCGCCGAATATCACAATCAAGGTACCGATGACTCCAGATGGCTTAAAAGCAGTAAAAGAATTTACTAGTTTAGGTATTAAGACAAACGTTACGCTTATTTTCTCAGCTAACCAAGCGTTAATGGCAGCAAGAGCAGGTGCTACTTACGTATCGCCTTTCTTAGGAAGATTAGACGATATTGGTTTTAATGGTCTCGATTTAATCTCAGATATCGCAGATATTTTTGCGATTCATGACATTCCATCAGAAATTATTGCAGCATCTATTCGTCATCCGATGCACGTAACAGAAGCTGCAAAAAATGGAGCACATATTGCGACAATTCCTTACAAAGTTTTAATGCAATTGTTCAAACATCCGTTAACAAACGCAGGAATTGACCAATTTTTGGCAGATTGGGAAAAACGAAATGTCTAAACATGTATAAATTTATGTGGTGTTTACCATCCTGACAGGTGAATGCCATATTTTTCTTTTATCTTGTCGAAACTATACATGATTTTTTCATTTTCGTGTACACTAGTAGGTAATAGGAAAAATAACCATTCTTTTAGGTATTCTTTGTACCAAAATTTTCCTCAATTACTAGGTGAGAAACTTTCTTTCACTAGAAGGGAGCTATAAATGGAAAAGTTAAAAATACAAGGTGGCTTTACCTTAAGTGGATCCGTCCGCGTCAGTGGTGCTAAAAATAGTGCCGTTGCGCTTATTCCAGCAACAATTTTAGCCGAGTCACCTGTTACAATTGAAGGTCTGCCCGATATTTCAGACGTGCAGTTATTAGGGGATTTAGTTGAAGAAATTGGTGGGAAAGTAACCATTGATAACGACGAATTAAGAGTAGATCCATCCGGAATGGTTGCAATGCCTTTACCGAACGGAAAAGTAAAAAAATTACGCGCTTCTTATTATTTAATGGGGGCGATGTTGGGACGCTTTAAAAAAGCGGTAGTTGGGCTTCCAGGAGGCTGTTACCTTGGTCCTAGACCAATCGATCAGCACATTAAAGGCTTTGAAGCTCTTGGCGCTAAAGTAACAAATGAACAAGGAGCTATTTACATTCGAGCTGAGGAACTGATTGGTGCTCGAATTTATTTAGACGTTGTTAGCGTAGGAGCAACAATCAATATTATGCTCGCTGCTGTAAGAGCAAAAGGGCGTACCGTTATTGAGAATGCTGCTAAAGAGCCTGAAATTATTGATGTAGCTACGTTGCTGACAAGTATGGGTGCCCGTATTAAAGGTGCAGGTACGGATGTTATTCGAATTGATGGAGTAGATCAATTAAAAGGATGCCGTCATTCCATCATTCCAGACCGAATTGAAGCAGGCACATATATGATCATGGGAGCGAGTATGGGAAAAGAAGTTGTTGTGGACAACGTTATCCCTCAGCATTTGGAGTCATTAACGGCTAAAATGCGTGAGATGGGTATTCATATCGAAACAAGCTCAGATCAGATTCTTGTAGCGACTCGTCAGCTATTGAAGCCCGTAGATATTAAGACGCTAGTATATCCAGGTTTTCCAACTGATTTACAGCAGCCATTTACGACGCTTCTAACAAGAGCGTCTGGTACAAGCGTTGTGACAGATACAATTTATGGTGCAAGGTTTAAGCATATTGATGAACTGAGACGAATGAATGCATCTGTTAAGGTAGAAGGGCGTTCTGCTATTATTAATGGTCCCATTCACTTACAAGGTGCACGTGTGAAAGCGTCGGACTTACGGGCAGGAGCAGCTCTCGTAACCGCTGGCTTAATGGCCAAAGGGATTACAGAGGTAACGGGTTTAGAGCACATTGACCGAGGTTACAGTCATTTAGTAGACAAGCTATCGGATTTAGGGGCAATGATTTGGCGTGAAGAGATGACTCAAGAGGAAATTGAGCAATTTCAAAATTCATAAAGGCAAATCGGTGCCACAGTCATGAAAGCAAAGTTTAGAAATGAGCTTTTTAATAAGCTACACAGGCGTAGGAGCGTTCTTCTATCTCTGTGTAGCTTATATATTTATGAATAGGGTAAATAGATAAAAAGGGAAGCTAAAAGGTAAATTTCACTTCTTATTTTAACGTCCAGTTTATTTCCTTTAATGTGAAATTATGAAAAGGTTTTCCTCGCTTCTCGTAAGCTATTAAATTTCCTTTTTTTTATTCATCTTCTAAAGTAAAAAAAGATTGATTAAAAAGATAGAAAAAGGTTAGAATATAAATTGCTACGTTAAATTTATCAAGATAATATAAATGGTTTTATGTCGGAATTATTCTTCTAAAAGTGTATAGTTAATCAATTGATTCTACTTATTATACTTCAAAGGTTATATTCTCCATTTTCACAGATTTATTCCATCCATATCATCTCTCAATTTTATATTTGAATTTGAATTTAATATGGGAGGAACGGTTAAAAATTATTCATTATAAAGCGTGGTGTCCTAATGAACTTAACATTATCCAGTTTAGAAAATATGAAATTAAAAGAGCTGTATGAACATGCTCGTGAGTATAAAGT
>NZ_JBFULJ010000013.1:0-35646 GCF_056400385.1 Priestia sp. P5_B4 | reverse complement strand
GAGGAACGACGCTGTCAACGATTATTTTAATGGGCTATAGTCTAATGACACAGCTGTTTCCATCTCTGCTTTTCAGCTTGAAGAAAAATAACTTTGTAACGAAACAAGGAGCAGCGTGGGGGATTGTTGCTGGCATTATTGTAGTAGCCTATATTACAATCAGCGGATCTACTATTGGGACGTTATTTCCGTCACTGCCTCAGCAAATGAAGGATATCAATGTCGGATTTATTGCGCTGCTTATCAACTTTATCATAATGTGGGCAGTCAGTATGCTCACAAAGCAAAACGAGGCTGGGACAAAAGTATGTTAGACGAAGTGAAAAACGAACCATTGATCAACACGTTTGATTAGTGGTTCGTTTTTTTGTTAGGGTCAACGTCAGACCCTTCTAGCAGTTGATTGGAGGACAAGACGAAGACTCCTGCGGGAAMAGCGGAACAGGTGAGACCCCGACCCCACAGGAGCGCAAGCGACGAGGAGGCTCAGCGGCCGCCCGCGGAAAGCGAAGTCTTGCGCGGAAATCAACTGCGGTGTCACAAACGGTTCAGCTCATGTCATTATGTCTCAGCCTCGTTTTTTCTAATCAAACAGTAAAGAGCCAAAGGAATAGGACCATCCTTTGGCTCTTTACGTGGCTTTTAACCGGTAATTTGTAAAATTTCCTACATCAACTGATTTACGCTAAAGCGGGAACTCGGTCATTATAGTAAATAACTTCCGATAGGATCTTACACCCTTTAATCTCCTGAAACGTCTTTTTCGCCTCTACCTCTGATTCAAATTCAAACATAGTCGGACTTTGGTTTTTCGAGTAAACGGTAATGATCCACATTGTAAAATAAGCTCCCCCTATAAAATAATAGTTTTCCTTTTTAGTGTAGCTATCAGGTGATGTAATAATAATTGAATAGTTGTGATACAGCCTCACATTTTAAAAGGTACTTCTACTATACAACAAAAATTACAAAATAAAACAAGAAAATCTAAAAAACTACAGAGAATAATGAAAGAGAATAAATAACTGTTTATATATGGGCTATATTTATAAATGGAAGTAGGAATGTAAAAAAATATAGAGAAGAGCGATTGTCTTTTAGATTGCTAAACTATATACTTATGTTCAAAAAGTGCAGGAAGTGAACGATGAAAGTTGATACGGTAGTAAAAAAAGATGTTTTACTCATTCTGGTGATGATAGTCGTTGTGCCGCTAGCAGGAGAGCTTAAATATTATCCTTTTCATGATACGTATAGAGTTAGCTTTGCTGTGCCCATTTTTTTCTTTTMACTGCTGCTTTTAAGAAAGGTATCTCCTGTAATACCAGGTATTTTAGTTGCGAGTGCTATAGTGGGCTTTCGGATGTGGCTTGACTGGTATAACTACGAATCATTTGATTTTCTGCATTCTTTGCAGATCCGATGCTCAGCAGGGGTCTATTATCTCGTTTATGCCATTTCTTTTTCGTGGTTTAAAATTAACGATTTTCATTCAAAGCCTTGGATTATTGGCATATGGAGCATCATCATCGAAACGGTTTCAGGCGGGATGGAATTGCTTTGTATGTATGTAATGGTTCATCATCATATTGTGTTTCCAGAGTTCATGCAGATTTTTATTGTAGGCGTCTTTCGAAGTTTCTTTGTTTTATGCCTGTTTAGCATGATCAAACTTTACGAAGGGCAGCTGAGAGAACGACAAATCTCTCAAAAAAATGATCAGCTGCTTGTTGTGCTTTCAAATTTATATGAGGAATCCATTCATTTGAAAAAAACGCTGCAGGACGCTGAAAGAATTACGAAAAAGTCGTATGATTTGTATGAAGAATTACACGAAGCGGACATCCACCAGCTTACTTCACTGCACGATTTTAGCCAAAAAGCATTACAAATTGCAGGAGAAGTACATGATATTAAAAAAGACAACCAGCGGATATCAGCAGGACTGTCCAAGGTCATTACAAAAGAAGAATTTTCTGAGTATATGGAAATTGAAAGTCTGCTTCAAATCGTGATGCGCAGCAACGAAAAATATGCGGCGATGTTAGCAAAAGATATTCATTTTTCATATTCGATTTTAGGAGAGCATCCTCGCTATCACGTGTACTTGTTTTTATCATTAATTAATAACCTAGTAACGAATGCGGTCGAAGCGATTGAAAAAGAAGGCGCGATTATTATCGATGTATGTCGAGAAGAAGACCGCATTTTATTGTATGTAAGAGACAGCGGTCCCGGAGTGAAAAAAAGGCATGAACGTCTCATTTTTAAAGCGGGGTTTACATCCAAATATGCAAAGGACGGAACGCCTTCTACGGGTCTTGGGCTTGTCTACGTTAAGCAAATGACCGAGCAGCTGGGAGGGAATATTCAATTTGTTAATCTGTCTCCAAGCCCCGGTGTTCAATTTGCTATAGATTTACCTATTTCTACGTTAATGGGGGATAAGGACTAATATGCGATTTTATATCATAGATGATGACGAAGTCTTTCGTTCAATGTTAGCCGAAATTATTGAAGATAACGATCTAGGGGAGGTTATAGGAGAAGGAGAAGACGGGATCGTGTTAAACGATCAAGTTTCTTTATTGCAGCAGATCGATATTTTATTTATTGATTTATTAATGCCGGTTCAAGATGGAATCGAAACCGTGCGCAAAATAAAGGATAGTTTTAAAGGGAAAATTATTATGATGTCACAGGTAGAAACGAAAGATTTGATTGGAAAAGCCTACTCGCTTGGCATTGAATACTATATCACGAAGCCGCTTAATCGTATGGAAGTACTCATGGTCATTCAAAAAGTAATTGAACGAATTCATGTTCAACAATCAATGGAGAAAATTCAAGAATCGTTAAATACCGTACTTAATGTAGGAAATCAGCAAAAAACGCCTTCTTTTGGTAAAAAAGAAAGCGATCCGGTAGAAGCGTGCAGGTTTCTTTTAAGAGAACTTGGGATTTTAGGAGAAAGCGGAAGTAAAGATTTGATTGAAATCATCAATYACTTGCATCAAACGGAAAAAAGCACGATGTATGAACAGCATTTTCCTTCTCTCAAAGAAATTTTTGAGAAAATTACCGTGAGAAAGCTTGGTTCATCTTTTTCAGAAGACGTGCTGCAAAAAGAAATGAAAGCAGCCGAGCAGCGAGTAAGAAGAGCTATTTATCAGTCTTTAAATCATTTGACCTCTCTTGGTATGGTTGACTTCTTTAATCCTAAATTTGAAAATTATGCTTCTAAGTTTTTCGATTTTTCAATGGTGCATCAGCGCATGAGAGATATAGAAAAAGGCACGGGAAAAAGCAGCACTCCGAGTCGTATAAACGTAAAAAAATTTATTCAAATGCTCTATTATGAAGTCAAACAAACGCTGTAGTAAAAAAACTACAGCGTTTTCATTTTGTAATTTTCTAAAAACTTTTTGTTAGTTTCAGTAGGTTTTTGTTAGATTTTGTGATGCCTATGATAATGTAATCTTATGAATAAAAGAACTACTTAATAAACAGTTCTTAATTGAATTGTATCTGTTGAATACATTAAGTGCAAATAAACAGCTTTGAGCTGTTAGAAAAAAGAAGGAAGGTGCAAAGATATGTTCAAAAAGCTTGGATTAGCAGGACAAATTCTAATTGGTTTGATTGCAGGTATTATTGTAGGGGCTATTTTTTACGGAAATCCTAAAGCAGTTGAAGTGCTGCAGCCAATTGGAGACGTATTCATTCATTTAATTAAAATGATCGTGGTGCCGATTGTTATATCTAGTATCATTGTGGGCGTTGCGGGTGTTGGTGATATTAAGAAGCTTGGTAAATTAGGCGGAAAAACAATTCTTTACTTTGAAATCATTACAACGGTTGCGATTGTTGTAGGCTTATTAGCAGCTAACTTGCTTCACCCTGGTACTGGTGTGGACCGCAGCGGTCTTGAAAAATCAGATATCAGCAGCTACACATCAACGGCAGAAGCTACAGAGCAAAAAGGATTTGTAGAAACATTTGTTCACATCGTTCCAACGAATGTATTTGAGTCAATTGCTGCAGGCGACATGCTGCCAATTATTTTCTTCTCGGTCCTATTTGGACTTGGAATTGCATCAATCGGTGAAAAAGGCAAGCCGGTTTTAAGATTCTTTGAAGGTACGGCAGAAGCGATGTTTTGGGTAACGAATTTAGTTATGAAGTTTGCACCGTTTGGCGTATTTGCATTAATCGGTGTAACCGTATCAAAATTTGGACTAGCGTCTCTGATTCCGCTTAGTAAGCTTGTAATTGTTGCTTACGGCACAATGATTTTCTTTGTGTTAGTTGTGCTAGGACTTGTAGCTAAATGGGCTGGCGTTAACATCTTCCACTTATTAAAAGTGCTAAAAGATGAATTGCTGTTAGCATTTTCAACTGCAAGTTCAGAAACAGTATTGCCGCGTATTATTGCGAAAATGGAAAAGTTCGGATGTCCTAAAGCAATTACATCYTTTGTTATTCCGACGGGATATTCGTTTAACTTAGACGGATCTACTCTTTATCAAGCGCTTGCTGCGATTTTTATCGCGCAAATGTACGGTATTGATATGAGCATCACACAGCAAATTTCACTGATATTAATTTTAATGGTTACATCTAAAGGAATTGCAGGAGTTCCAGGCGTATCGTTTGTTGTACTGCTTGCAACGCTTGGATCTGTAGGACTTCCGGTAGAAGGGCTTGCATTTATCGCTGGAATCGATCGTTTGTTAGATATGGGACGTACAGCGGTAAACGTAATTGGAAACTCACTTGGTGCGATTGTCATTTCGAAGTGGGAAGGGCAATTTAACGATAAAGACAAGGAAGCTTATATTAACGAAGTAACAAAAAAAGTATCGTAACAACAAGGAGTCTGGGACAAAAGTATTGTAGTTGAAGAAAGATCCGAACGATTATTCGTTCGGATTTTTTTATATTGATATAGATTTTATCTGTGCAGTTGCTTCTAGTTGTTGATTGGAGAACAAGGCGAAGGCTCCTGCGGAAAGCGAAATCTTGTATGGAAATTAACGGCCGTGCAACAAGCTATCCATACCAGCTCATTTATCCAATTTATCCGGCTTTAGATGGGATTTATTTAGTTATGTCTCAATCTTTTTTCGGTTGAATTTGCTTTGGGAAATTGGGAATAGTAACTAAAGATGAAAAACAAATGATTGATACAAGGAGGTCTCAATATGGGAAGAGCAAATAATCACAAATCATCACATAACAACAAAGGGTCACTGCCTCAAACACCAAAAGAGTTAAAAATTGCTCCGGATCAAGCAAATGAAGAATTTTCACGTGAATTAGCGCAGCATCACGATGCTAAAGCGAAACAGGACTTAATTTTGAAACAGCAAAAAGAAAAGTAAAAGAAAAAGAGGCTGGACAAAAGTGTTTTAATTGAAGGGAAATCCGAACGATGAATGGAGATTCTTGATGGAGAATCCAACTCGTTCGGATTTTTTTGTGATGATGATAAACGTAGATTTCGGGTATGTAGTTAGTTGCTTCTAGCGGTGGACTGGAGGGCAATACGAAGACTCCTCCGGAAAGCGAAGTCTTGCACAGAAATCAGCCGCGGTGTAACAAGTAATTTATACCCGATCATTTATCTCATTTGTTCGTTTTTAGTTGAGTTGGTTTCGGTATGTCTCAATTTTTTCTATATATACCAGAAGATAAAAATACCTTAGTAACCATTTTGTAACATTATTTAATCATAGCGTAATAGTTTTTGAGGCTTTTTTCATTATAATTAAACCGAACATATTGAAAAATAAGTTCTATAGAAACGTAACGTTCGGTTACATAATGGAGGAGAAAAATGAAAAAAGCCATCATTGGGTCTATAACGGCAGCGGCAGTCTTATTTAGCGGAGCCAGTCCGTTTATTGCACCTGCTCAAACAGTAGAAGCAGCGTCATATTCATACAAGGACACGGCTATTGCTACTGGTAAAAAATTAATGGGTGTTCCTTATAAATGGGGAGGCACAACAACAAAAGGTTTTGACTGCTCGGGATTTATTCAATATATTTTCAAAAAGGCTGGAAAAACACTTCCGCGCACAACGGAACAAATGTATCGAGTAGGGACAAGCGTTTCAAAAGCAAAGCTTCAAAAAGGAGATTTAGTTTTCTTTCAAACGTATAAAAAAGGTCCTTCACATGTAGGCGTGTACTTAGGAAATAATCAGTTTCTTCAAGCTTCTACGTCTAAAGGCGTGACGA
This sequence comes from Priestia sp. P5_B4, assembly GCF_056400385.1. Taxonomy (NCBI): domain Bacteria; kingdom Bacillati; phylum Bacillota; class Bacilli; order Caryophanales; family Bacillaceae; genus Priestia; species Priestia sp. P5_B4. The sequence goes on along the minus strand of NZ_JBFULJ010000013.1, from coordinate 29,401 downwards.
TTACATCTCTTAGCAACAGCTACTGGAAAGCACGTTATATCGGTGCAAAACGGATTTAACCATCCGTCATTTTTTTGGAAAACAACACTACATTATGTAGTGTTGTTTTTTGTTTGCATATACATAACATATTGCCAATATTATTTTTAACGTTTTATACAAAAAAATCCATATTCTATGAGATAATAACGTTAACACATTTTGTACTTTAACATAAGGAATATCCCACTCTATTCGAAAGTTTGGTGAGCGAAGATGAAGCGCTTAGTATGGAGTTATGGAATAGGTATTGCTGCAATAGTAGCAGTATTCTCATTTTTCTTTATGATGAAAGGTCAAACAGAGAAAGCCGTCGTTAGCGGAAATGTACCAAAAGCTCATGCGCAGGGAGAAAGAGTGAAGCAGCCCATCTCACAGTTCCAAGCAGTACAGCCTCATGAAGCAGGTAATGAAGTGAAAAATGTAAAAAACAACATGCCTGAAAAAGCGGATCCTCCTTCTTTTTTAGTCTACATTGACCCTGGTCATCAATCTCAGGCTAACCTGGAGAAAGAGCCAATCGGACCGGGATCAGCAGAAACAAAAATAAAAGTTTCCGGAGGCACATCAGGCGTAGTGACCAAGAAGCCGGAATACAAGCTGACGTTGGAAGCTTCTATGATATTAAAACAGCTGCTCGAAGAAAAAGGAATAACCGTAAAGCTTACTCGGAGTTCTGATAATGTAGATATCAGCAACCGGGAACGAGCGGAGCTTGCGAATAATTCAAAAGCTGATCTGCACGTACGTATACATGCAGATGGTTCTGAAAATGCTTCTGTAAAAGGATTTTCTGTGCTTACTCCTGCAGAAGATAATTCCTATACAAAGTCTATTTATCAAAGCAGTCTGCAGGCATCTCAAGCTATTCTGACAGAGGTGAAAAAAGATCAGTTTGTCGAAGCAGACGGCATTCGCTATCGCAGTGATCTTTCAGGATTTAACTGGTCGACTGTACCTGTAACGCTAGTTGAACTGGGATATATGACGAATCCAGAAGAAGACCGGAACCTGTCTGATCAGGCTTACCTTACAAAGCTGATGAATCATATTGCAGATGGTGTAACGGCATATGAAGAAATGAAAAAATAAAAGGTGAAAAGACCTATAAAAGCGTGTGACTAAATCAATTGATTTATGTCACACGTTTTTTTTGTCGTTCATATGATATAAAGAAGCGTTTTTTCGACAAAAAAATGGACGAGCAGAAAAGAAAACTAGGTAAAATGCTTTAATTTTTATAAAACTGTGTCGATATAACGAGTGATATTAAAATGCGTTAGACAGTACATGAAAATGGGGGAACAAGATGAGAAAGTTAACGGCATTTGCTTTAGTACTAAGCGTACTGCTGTTTCAATTCACGCCGCTTGCTAGCGTGAAAGCTGAAACGGTAGAACCAGTTGTGTCTGTAAAATTAGTAAACTATTTAGGAGATCATCATGCAATTACAATTAAGCCGTCTTATTTATACACTATTAAAAACTCGGATTTGGTCTTAAAGGCAAATACAGAGTATACGGTAACAGCAACAACTCAAGGTGTCACTCTAAAACAAGGAAGCACTGTATTAGGTGATTTTACAAGCTTTGAAATTACACCGTCTCTTTATAAAAATCCCATATCTATTAACGGCAGACAGTACTTAGGGGACGTTGCGTTTACAAATGAAAAAGGAACGTACGTCAGACCTGTTAATACGCTTCCGATTGAAGACTATTTAAAAGGTGTCGTGCCAAATGAAGTCTATACATCTTGGAATCTGCAAGCCTTAAAAACTCAGGCAGTAGCAGCGAGAACATACGCAATGAGCTATGCAGGAAAAGTAATCAATGACACGGTAAGCTATCAAGTATACGGTGGCTATACGTGGTACGACAGCACAAACAAAGCAGTAGATGAGACATTCGGACAAGTAGTCACATACAACAATAAATTAATCAACGCCGTTTTCTCATCAAGCAACGGGGGAAGAACCGAATCAAACAGCAATGCCTGGGGAGGAACTCAGCTTTCTTATTTCCCGGTGAAAGAAGATCCATACGATAAGCAGACACCGTGGACGTTAGCTATTCAAAAAACGCAAATTGATTTAACCGGAAAAGATTTAGCTAACTATAGCGCTTGGTGGAATACGGTTTCTGAAAAAGATAAAACCGTTACGGATAATTTGAAGTCATGGTTAGTAGCCAATAAGCATCCTGGTAAAACGATTAAAATTACCTCTATTCCAAAGGTGAGTTTTTATGCTCCTTCATCGGGAGGCCGTGTGACTAAAGGTGCGATTACAGTGGACTACCTTGTTAAAGGAGATGTAGACAGTTCGCAAAAACTAGTGGTTCATCATTTGGAATTAACGGATTTAACATCGACGAAGCTAAAATCGATGTTAAACAGCCGTGCGATGCTTAGTCTGCTTGTAACGGAAACAAATGAAACAAGCACATCAACAACTTTTAATGGCAAAGGAAATGGCCACGGTGTTGGAATGAGTCAATACGGTGCTCAAAAAATGGCAAGCGTAGGAAAAGACTATCGTGAAATTTTAGATTTCTATTATCCAACAACTACTCTTTTAAGTTTTTATACAACTAAATATCCGCGAAAAGAGCAGGAGCAAGAACCACCGAAAGATACGGTTGCGCCTGATGCACCTTCAGTTAATGCACTAGGAGACAACGAAACATCGCTTACGGGCGTGACAGAACCAAATGCTTCTGTTATTGCAAAAGTGGAAGATCAAGTAATTGGAACGGGTCTTGCTGACGAAGCTGGAAAATTTGCAATTACGATTGCCAAGCAGCCAGCAGATACAAAAGTATCGGTAACGTCTAAAGATGCAGCTGAAAATGAAAGCACGGCCACAGTAGTGACCGTAACAGATCAAACGCCGCCTTCTGTTCCAATTGTAAATGAAGTAAGTGACCAAGATACGACGGTAGCAGGCGTAACAGAAGCAAACGCCGCCGTGACGGTAAAAGCAGGCGATGCAACGTTCTCTGCAGTAGCGGATGGTAACGGTACATTTACTGTTTCAATTCCAGTACAAATAGGTGGAACAACAATAGCGGTAAGTGCAAAAGATAAAGCAGGAAACGAAAGTCAAGCTCCTTCTTTTGCGGTTAAATCTACGTTAAAAGCACCGCTTGCACCAAAAGTAAATGCAGTAAGTGATCAAGACCCAACGATCAAAGGAACGGCTGAAGCAAATGCGACAGTCATCGTTAAAAACGGAAGTCTTCAGCTTGCAGCAGGCAACGCAGATGCCAAAGGAAATTACAGCATTTCAATTGCGAAACAAAAAGCAGGAAGCACACTGTCTGTAACGGCTCAAAATGCAGGTGGAACAAGTTCAGCCACTGCGGTAACCGTACAGGATAAAACGGCACCAGCTGCGCCAAAAGTAAACGCAGTAAGTGATCAAGATACAAAAGTTACAGGTACCGCAGAAGCAAATGCGACGGTTACTGTAAAAGTGGGAACAACAACTGTGGGAATGGCTAAAGCAGGTGCAAACGGAGCGTTTTCTGTTGCCATTTCTCTGCAAAAAGCGAATACAAAGCTAAGCGTACAAGCAAAAGATGCAGCAGGAAATAACAGCTCTGAATCGACTGTAATCATTACAGCAAAGCAAAAAGCTCCGGTAAAACCGACAGTTAATGAAGTGAGTGATCGAAGTACAGCCGTTACGGGTACAGCAGAAGCAAATGCGACGGTTATCATTAAAAACGGAAGTCTTCAGCTTGCAGCTGGTAAAGCGGATGCTAAAGGAACATACAGCATCTCGATCGCAAAACAAAAAGCAGGAAGCAAACTGTCTGTAACGGCTGGAAACACAGCGGGGGTAAGTCCAGCTGTAACCGTAACCGTGCAGGATAAAACAGCACCCGTTACACCAAAAGTAAACGCTGTAAGCAATCAAGATACAGTCGTAACGGGAAGCACAGAAGCCGGCGCAGAAGTGCATGTGAAAATTGACAAAAAAGTAATTGGCAAAGGAAATGCAAAATCGGATGGAACGTTCAGCATCACCATTCCAAAGCAGCCTGCTTCTACAAAATTAGCTGTTATTGCAAAAGATGCAGCTAATAACTACAGCTCCAACACGTTTGTAACGGTCAGTGCCGCGCAGACAAAGCCAGCGCTTCCAACCGTTAATACGCTTACTGAAAAAAGTACAGCGGTAACGGGAACASGAGAAAAAAATGCGTCTATTTATATTAAAGTAGGCKGAAAAATTATTGCGAGTGGAAAAATTGATGGAAACGGCAAGTTCAGCGTAAAAATTCCTGCTCAAAAAGCAGGAACAGAAGTGACGGCCGTGCTGCAAAATAAAGTAGGATACAGCCCGTATAAAATTGTAAAAGTACAAGACACAACGCCGCCGGCACCTCCGGCGGTTGATGCAATTACGTCTTTGTCCACCTTTATCTCCGGAAAAACGGAAGCAAATGCCGTGATTACGATTAAAAGCGGTACAAAGCTGATCGCATCGGGTAAAGCAGATAGCAAAGGGCAGTTTAAAGTCACTATTCCAAAACAAAAAGCAGGCGTAAAGCTGGCTGTGACGGCAAAAGATGCGGCTGGAAATACAAGTTCAGCCACGAACGTAAGTGTTAAATAGAAAGAGGCTGGGACAAAAGTATTTTAGTTAAAGTTAAACACGAACTATCTATCGAAAACTGATAGATAGTTCGTGTTTTTTTATGATTATCGTGAATGTAGGCATCATGTAGGTAAGTGCTTCTAGCGGTTGATTGGAGGGCAGGGCGAAGACTCCCGCGGAAAGCGAAGCCTTGCACGGAAATCAACAGCGATGGAAAAAGCAGTCCAGATTATTTATCCGAGTTGTTCATCGTTAGATTGGATTTATTTCGTGATGTCTCAATCTCTTTTAGCGGTTTTTAAGTAAAATAGAAGGTTACTAAAAAGTTACCTTAGAACTTTGAAGTGCCTAACTTACTTTAAAGTGGGTTCTATCTTTTTCTTTTTTTCTGTTTCATAATAACAAATGTAAAGAAATTAGCAGGGGGTTTTTTATAATGAGTAATCATTTGCAAGATACAGTAACACTTCACAATGGAGTCAAAATGCCTTGGCTTGGACTAGGTGTATTTAAAGTAGAAGAAGGGCCTGAATTAGTGAACGCAGTGAAAACAGCTATCGTCAAAGGCTATCGCAGCATTGATACGGCAGCTATTTATGGAAATGAAGAAGGTGTAGGAGAAGGAATTCGCCAAGGTCTGAAAGAAGCAGGTCTTTCACGCGAAGATATTTTTGTTACATCAAAAGTTTGGAACGCAGATTTAGGCTATGAAGAGACGCTGGCTGCTTACGAAACAAGCTTACAAAAGCTTGGCTTAGAATATTTAGATCTATACTTAATTCACTGGCCGGTAGAAGGTAAGTATAAAGCAGCGTGGAAAGCATTAGAAACGCTTTATAAAGAAGAAAAAGTAAGAGCTGTGGGCGTAAGTAATTTTCAAATTCATCATTTAGAAGACTTAATGAAAGATACAGACGTTAAGCCTGTTATTAACCAAGTGGAGTATCATCCTCGTTTGACGCAAAAAGAGCTGCATGCTTTTTGTCAAAAGCATGATATTCAGCTAGAAGCATGGTCTCCGCTTATGCAAGGAGAATTGCTAGATAACGATGTGTTAAAAGGAATTGCTGAAAAACACGGTAAATCAGTTGCTCAAATTATTCTGCGATGGGATCTGCAAAACGGAGTTGTAACGATTCCAAAATCGACAAAAGAACATCGTATTGTTGAAAATTCATCGTTATTTGATTTTGAATTGGATGCTGAAGACGTAAGTGAAATTAATGAATTAAACCAAAATCACCGAGTAGGTCCAGATCCGGACAACTTTGATTTTTAATAGAAGAACTAACAGGCTGGGAGAAAAGTATTTTAGCCCAAGTGAAAAACGAACCATTGATCAACTAGTTTGATGAGTGGTTCGTTTTTTTTGTTATGGTGACTACAGCTTCATCTGTTTCGTCCCTTCTAGCAGTTGATTGAAGGGCAAGGAGAAGACTCTTGCGGGAAAAGTGGTTCAGCTCATGTATCTCATTTGTTCGTCTTTAGGCTGGATTCATTTAGTTATGTCCCGGCCTCTTTTATGCATTATTACATAAATTTAACATTTTCTTCACAGTAAGCTAAAGGACGGGCCGTATGATAAAGAAAGGTCGTGAAAGCTAGAGAAATCATTTCATTTTTAAGTGTAAAATAGGCGGTGTAACGATGACAAAACAAGCTTACTCTCACATACAATGTAAAAAAACATCAATGATTGATTTATTGCTGGATGCAGGGGTTTATAAAAAAGGAAACAAGCAGCTATATGAGCTTACGCTTCAAGAGCTAGAAACAGAATACGAAGCTATTTCACAACAGCGCATATCCCCATGAAATTTTGATACATTGCTAGAATTTGTTATAATAGAGGAAAGGATAGGAGTTGATTTATATCGAAAAGCACCCGACAGACTCGCAGCCCATCCGTATGGATATCCTCGATTCTATATTTGCTAAAATGGTATTAAATAAGGCTATCCGAGATTTTAGAAGAGATCAAATTTTACGTGAAGTCGATCAAACATTAGAAGAAAGAAACAAAGAAAAATTTTTTCAATTAATTGAAGAATTAAAATCAATTTCGTAAAGGGCATTCGCGCGATAGAATTTGATTTTATCATTTTAGCATATAAAAACAGGTAAGAAGCGGCATGCTTAGTTACCTGTTTTTTTGTTGTCTTATTGCAAACGAAGGCCTTACATAAGAAATGAACCTTATCACTGAACAGACAAAAAGAGCAAGTCTAATGTACTCACTCTTTTCAGAAAGGTATGGGTGTTACTGAGAAAATGAATGTCACTCTCTAAATGTTGCGTGTGGGGTTTAGAAAGTTCTATGCAACTGCATATTTTCTAATTCATTCGCTCTATGTATTGTTAAAGTAACAATATAACCATATCTTATCACATGAACGAAATTCGATTCAATATATTTATTGATTTTCTTTTTAAATTGTTCTAAATAATTAGTGAATGTAAAAAAATGTTTTTATTGGGTGAATGTGTATCTATAAAAAAACAATAAAAAAACGTAGTGAGTTTTTATGAGAGACATTTGTTTATTTCTGACGGACTGCAAGCTTCAAAAGAGTACAATCCGTCCTGTAAATCAGTATTAAGAAAAAATGAGCTGAACCCAGTAGAATAGGAGGAAAAGCGTAACGATGGTGGTAAGCGGGATAACGATAAGTGATACTTTTAAATAATCTTTCCATTTTACCTTGATATGATTTTCTTTTAAAATATGCATCCAAATAAGAGAAGCCAGTGTTCCAATCGGCAATAAAAGCGAGCCCATATCACTTCCAATAATATTAGCAAGGTAAATAGTTTTAAGAGTAATAGGATCGAGCCCCATTTCAGTCAAGGTAATGGTTCCGACCATTAAAGCAGGGTGATTGTTAAACAAGTTAGAGAGAATAGAAACAAGTCCTCCCATGATAAAGCTTGCTTCAAAAAGCCCTCGATTCACAATTGGTTCGCAAATTTTTACAAGTAGATCTGTCAATCCTACGTTATGCAATCCGTAAATAATAACGTACATTGAAAATGCAAAAACGAAAATGTGCCACGGCGTTTTCTTTAAAATATCAATCGGGTTTGTACGTAAGTGATACCATCTCCAAATAAGTAAGATCAGTGAGCCCAGTACAGCAACCAATTCGATTGGTATGCCGAAATAAGAGGCGACAAATAGGAGACAGCGCATAACAAACACAAATAATAAAACTTTCAGCATAAATTGTGTGCGTTTACGTTTTGTTTCAACAGAAATGCTTCCTTTTAAGGGGTGAAACTGTTTCGTAAAGAAACTCTCTTCTATATCTTTTGAAGCATGCGGCAGTTTTTTTGGCAAATGGCGTTTTACGACCGTATACATGAGCCAAGACATAAATAATAAACCAAGTGTCGCCGGTACAAACATCATCGCCGTGTGCATATAAAGCGACATATGAACAATTTTTAAGGCAATCAAATTGACAATATTACTTACACCTATAGGCGCGCTGGAAGCGGTAGCAATAAGCGCTCCACTTAAAAGGTAGGGGATCTGCTGGTGGGGTTTTAGCTGAAGGTTTTTCAAAAGTAGAATTAAAATTGGAGTGGTAATTAAAATACTGCCGTCATTATTAAATAGTAAAGTCATTAAAAAGCAAAGCAGTTGAATGTACCAATATAATCGGTACCCTGAGCCTTTGGATAAACTCACTAGCCGTGCAGCTGCCCAGTGGAAGAATCCGAAACTTTCTAATATGACGGCCATGACAATGGTGGCAATAATGGTGATAGAAGCGCCGCTTATCTTTCCGAAAATATCAACAATGTCTGATTTGGATACAATCCCTGTAAGCAGGATAATGGCTGCTCCTATGGATGCCGGCCATGCTTCGTTGATGCCGTTTGGCCTCCAAAAAATGACGAGCATTGTCATTGTAAACACGAAAATGGCAATTCCAATTTCAATATTCATCAGTATGCTCCTTTCTTCTAAAATTTGTAATGAATATACCCTTGCATGTCCCTTACACTCTATTTATATTCATTTATTACTAGAAGGATTGTGCATAAGACCATTTTTGCTAATATGTTTCTTTATCTTGCCAAGGCACGTATCATATCGGGAGAGACGCCTATGAAAAAGAGGCTGGGACATAACTAAATCTATCCAATCTAAAGAAAAATCAATTGGATAAAGGAGCTGGTAGGCATTGCTTTTTAAAGTGCTGTTGATTTCCATGCCAGCCTTTGCTTTCTGCTTGTCCCGCAGGAGTCTTCGTCTTGCACAGATAGAAGCCGCTATATATATGAAACCTACGCTCACCATATCAATAAAAAAATCCGAACCATTCATCGTTCGGATTTTCCTTCAAATAACATACTTTTGTTCCAGCCTGTTTAAGATTAGCAAGTATAGACTTTTTCGTGTAAAGTTAGCGCTTTTATCTGATCGTGATCAGGTTCGTAGCCGATGCCTGGTGTATCAGGCACGGAAATAATACCGTTGTCGACCGTGATTTCCGGATGAACGATATCACGCGGCCAGTATTTAGAGGATGCGGCCGTATCTCCGGGAAGCGTAAAATTGGCAAGTGTGGTAATGGCAATATTATGTGCTCGTCCGATACCTGATTCCAGCATGCCGCCGCACCATACGGGCACACCGTAAGTTTGACAAAGGTCATGAATTTTTTTTGCTTCTGTCAGTCCGCCTACTCTTCCAATTTTAATGTTAATAATTTGTGTGCTTCCAAGTTTAATAGCTTTTCGAACGTCTTCAGCTGAATGAATGCTTTCATCTAAGCAAATGGGCGTGCGCATGCGGATCTGCAGTTCAGCGTGATCAATTAAATCATCATGAGCCAACGGCTGTTCAATCATCATTAAATCAAACTCATCAAGCTGAGCAAGGTGGTCAGCATCTGCAAGCGTATAAGCAGAGTTCGCATCAACCATCAGCGGAATAGAAGGGAACTCGTTTCGAACCGCGCGCGTCAAGTTAAGATCCCAGCTTGGCTTAATTTTAATTTTGATCCGCTTATATCCTTCATTCAAGCCGGCGTCAATTTTGCGAAGCGTTTCGTCAATCGTAGGCTGAATGCCAACGCTAAGACCAACTTCAATTTGACTTTTACTGCCTCCTAACGCTTTAGATAGAGAGAGGTTTTGCCTGCGCGCATACAAATCCCAAACTGCGCCTTCTAACGCCGCTTTTGCCATATAATTGCCTCGGATATGAGCAAAGCGTTCAGATATTTCGTCAGGATGCTTAATTTCTTTCTGTTGAAGCAAGGGAATTAAAAAATCCTCCATAATGTGCCAGTTTGTTTTGAGCGTTTCTTCTTTATAAAAAGGATCGGCGCACGCTACGGATTCAGCCCAGCCGGATCGTCCGTCTTCGTCTTGAATTTCTACTAAAATAAAGTCTCGATCCACTTCTTTTCCAAGACTTGTGGTAAACGGATGAAGTAAATCCATTTTTAAATGCCGTAAAATGACGTGTTTTATCTTCATTTTTGTACCTCTTTTTTCGTTAAAATATAAAAATGAACGGGTGCGCTGCTTTCTGGATACTTCATGAAGTCTTTTACTTGGAATCCTTTTGCAAAACACGTTTGAAATACGCGTCTTGTACGCATACGCCAGTCTAATGCCAGAGAAGGAGAGACTTCTTTCATTTGCTGAAACGCAGATGGAATAGCTACAGACACGATGTCATGATTCAACCATCTTTCATCAATATCTGTAACAGAAGGAAACCCTTGATCCGTTAACGTCCATTGAATGAGCGATGCGTCCATTATTTGATCTGGCGTATAAAGAGGCTGAGCTCGTTTTGTATCTTCTGCGGATGCCCATTCTACAACGAATCGATCAGAAGGCAAGTCAGCATTTAACGGATCGTTCATGTCTCCGTAGCAGTTTTCAATATAGGTAGAACAAACGGCTCCAAGCTTTCCAATATTTAAATACCCGTTGGCGCTTTCTAGAGGATCATACGTCCAGCTGATATATGAATAACCCTTTTTTTTACTTTCTTGTTTCTGCGCATGCTTAAGCTTGGCACCGATACCCATGCTGCGATAGGCAGGGTCAACTGCTAATATATGAGAACATAAATAGACACACGTTCCGTCAAACCCGGGAAAACTATATTGAAAGCCAATCAGCTTTTCATTTAAAAACGCACCGAGAACAAGACCTCCGTTTTTAACAGCGGTTAAGGTTTGATGAACGGGCGTTGCTTCTTCTTCTCCCCAGACGCGGCTTTCTAATGCACGTACGTCTTCTAGTTCAGTGGTTGTTGTAAGTGAACGAATCGTTAAGGCTTCAGTCATTTGTTTACTTCCTTTCTATTATCTATTCTAAAAAGATGCCTTGCTCGGCATAGAGTTTTTCCAAATGTTCTTGTCGTTTTCCAGCCGTTTTTTCATCTCTTTTTTGCATGCTGCTAATGACAATTTGAGATAGGGCAAGAAGCGATAAAATATGTTCGGTTATTCCAGCTAAAAGCGTGATATCAGCGATTTGACCTACCGGAGACAGACGGCGGTCTGTAATGGCAATTACTTTCGCTCCTTGTTTTTTAGCCTGCTGGGCTACTTCAAGCGCTTCTTTTGTATACCGCGGCAGTGAAAATACAACAACAGCAGATTCACTAGTAAGATTGCATAGCGTTTCAAGCAAAAATCCTGTTGGAAAAGATAAAAGAACATGATTGCGAAGCTGATTCATTTTATAATACAGCCAGTAGGCTGCCGTATGAGATTCGCGGAAACCTGCAATATACACTTGATCACTTTTGATAAGCGCATCTACAGCTTGAGATAATTCTTTTTCGTCAATAGGGGAAAGCCATTCACTAAAAGGTTTCTTTTCTTCCGCTGCTGGCTTGCTAGCTGCTTCTTTTGATTCGGCAGAAGAAAGCCATTCTTTTCGCATTAGCTCCTGCAAATCAGAAAAACCATTTAACCCAAGTGCGTAAGCTAGACGAATAACGGTTGTTTCACTGACACCTGCTTCTTTACCAATTTGCCCGGCCGTGTACAGCGAGCCTTTTTCCGTAAAATTAAGGAGAAACTCCGCCACTTTTTTTTGACCGCGGGAAAGGTCAGGGAATTTATGTTTAATTAATTCTTGAAATGATGGATTCATATAGCCTCCTATGAAAGAAGTTATAACTTCATAAAAATATATTAATGCATTTTTAACTTCATTTCAATTGCTGTTTCGAAATAAAAAGAAGTCCTCGTGATATAATAAATTGATTATTCGAAAATAAATGCCGTTATTCAAAAACGAATTGTATTTTATTCAAAAATGAATAGAAAGCAGGGAGCATACATGAATTCAGAGTGGAATGAAAATCAGTGGATCCTTCATTCATTAAAAGATGATTTGCTTGTGACCGATGAAAAAGGCATCATTGTCCGAATACATGAAGGAACGGGAAACATTTACGATGTAAAAGCTGAAAAACTGCTGGGAAAGTCTGTTTATGAACTTGAAAAACAAGGGCTGTTTACGCCAATCGTCACGCCAATTGTGCTTGAAACAAAGAAGAAAATTACGCTTGTACAAACAACTAAACAAGGCAAGCAGGTGCTCGTTACGGGCATTCCTGTCAAAGATGAAAAAGGAGAGATTAAAAGAATCGTCAGCTATTCTCATGATGTGACGGAGCTTATGGAAATGAAAACATATCTTGATGCGATGGAAGGCGAAATGCAGCGCGTAAAGAGCGAGCTTATGCTGCTGCGGAACCAAAATCTATCAACAGAAGGAATTGTATGCAACAGCGAAAAGATGCAGCACGTTCTTCGTACGGCTGTTCACGTTTCGAATGTAGACGTAAATATTTTACTTTTAGGGCAGTCAGGAGTAGGAAAAACGCACTTAGCCAAGCTGATACATAACAAAAGTACAAGAAGCAAAGGGCCGTTTATTGAAGTGAACTGCGGAGCGATTCCAGATCATTTATTTGAAGCTGAACTGTTTGGCTACGAAGCGGGTGCTTTTACCGGTGCATCTAAAAATGGAAAGGTGGGACTGGTCGAATTAGCAGATGGAGGTACGCTTTTTCTAGATGAAGTGGGAGAACTGTCACCGGCGCATCAAGTTAAAATTTTAAAGCTCATTCAAGAAAAACAGTTTTATTCCGTTGGAGGAAGAAAGCCTAAAACCGTGGATTTTCGCTTAATTGCAGCGACGAACAAAGATTTAGAAAAAGCCGTTGCTGAAAAAGAGTTTCGAGAAGATTTATACTTTCGTTTAAGCGTCGTACCGATTACCATTCCATCTTTGAACGAGCGCCCTGAAGATATTTTTCCGCTGCTCACACATTTTGCCGAGCAGTTTGAAAAGAAATACAACCGAAAAAGAACGTTTGATAATGCGGTTATTCACGCACTGCTTGCACATGAGTGGAAAGGAAACGTACGAGAGTTAATCAATGTGATTGAACACGCTGTGGTTGTGTCTTCGCAAACGCTGATTACAATGGAGCATTTGCCGCATTCTCTGCACAGAAAGAAACGGATTCAGCACGTTGAAGAACATGGAGAAATAAAGCTTAATGATGCGTTAAACGAGCTGGAAAAAGAGATATTAGTAAAAGCAAAAAAACAGTATAAAACGACAACAGAAATAGGGGAAGCACTTGGAATCAGTCAGCCTTCAGTTGTTAGAAAATTAAAAAAACATTCCGTTTTTTAACGTCTTTGGCACGCTCTTTGCATGTAAAACAAGTACAAACACATTACTTGATAGATTGCGAGGAGGAAGTCATATGACGCAGGCATCACTTACACAGTTAATGAACAGTCTACCGGATTTACTAGCACCAAGCATGGCCAAAGATCACCCTAATTTACCGGTGGTAAAAGCAGAGGGCTGCTACTACTATGGAGCTGACGGAAAAACGTATTTAGATTTTACATCAGGTATTGCAACAGCGAATACAGGTCATCGTCACCCTAAAGTTGTACAAGCGATTAAAGAAAGCGTTGACCATCTTATGCACGGCCCGTCAGGTGTGATTATGTATGAATCTATTTTACAGCTTGCCGAAGAATTAAAAACAGTATTGCCAAGAGGATTGGACTGCTTTTTCTTTGCTAACAGCGGAACTGAAGCAATTGAAGGAGCATTAAAACTGGCAAAGTACGTTACGCAAAGACCTTATACGGTTTCGTTTATGGGCTGTTTTCACGGCCGTTCTCTCGGAGCGCTTAGTGTGACAACATCAAAAAGCAAATACCGGAAATTTCTTCAGCCATCGGGCTTAACGTATCAAGTGCCTTATGCAGATGTGACTCAGTGTCCGAAAGGAGAAGATCCGGAAATCTACTGCGTGGAAAAGCTGGAAAGAGATTTTGACACTTTGTTTAAGCATCAAGTCACGCCGGAAGAAGTAGCGTGCATGATTGTAGAGCCGGTTCTTGGAGAAGGCGGCTACGTGATCCCTCCGAAAGCGTGGCTGCAAAAAATAAGAGAAGTGTGTGACAGACACGGCATTCTGCTTATTTTTGACGAAGTGCAAACCGGCTTTGGACGGACCGGCGAGTGGTTTGCAGCCCAAACGTTTGACGTGACGCCTGACATTATGGCAATCGCAAAAGGCATAGCATCAGGACTTCCTTTAAGTGCGACCGTAGCTTCCAAACAGCTAATGGAAAAGTGGCCGATTGGTACACACGGAACAACTTTTGGAGGCAATCCTATTGCTTGTTCAGCAGCACTTGCGACGCTGGACGTATTAAAAGAAGAAAAGCTGATTGAAAACTCAAAAGCAATGGGGAAATATGCAGCGGATCAACTTCAGCATTTAAAAGCGAAGCATGAAGTTATCGGAAGTATTCGTTCAGTAGGACTAATGATTGGAATTGAAATTATTAATCCAAAAACAAAGCAAGGTGACGGAAATCTTCTTCTTGAGATTCTAGACAAATGTTTGGAAAAAGGGGTGCTGTTTTACCTTTGCGGAAATAGCGGAGAAGTGATTCGAATGATTCCTCCTTTAACGATTACAAAAGAAGAAATTGATGCCGGGCTTCGGGTATTAGACGAAGCATTGACAGAAATCACAAGTCTTCACGTGATCTAAAGCTTTAGGAAGCTCTTTGTTTCAATGAAAAATAGATTGACCCATAATAAGGAGGAATCTGTTATGAACGGACTGGATATGACGGTTATGTTTGTCTATTTTGGCGTATTGGTTGTAGCTGGTATTATTGGCTCGTTAAAAGCAAAGTCATCAGAAGATTTTATTTTAGCCGGACGAAACTTAGGGATGTTCATGTATTTAGGGTGTTTGTCAGCCGTTATTTTAGGTGGGGCGTCGACGATTGGAACGGCTCAGCTTGGCTATGAGCACGGGCTGTCTGGCATTTGGTTTGTGACGATGATTGGACTTGGAATCATTACGCTTGGCACGATTTTCATTAAGCGGATTTCGTCGTTGAAAGTGACAACTATCAGTGAACTGCTAGGAAAAAGATATAACGCTCAAGCGCAAATTATCAGCGCCGTTGTTGCCGCTATTTATACACTCATGGTATCAGTCACTCAAGTGATTGGAATGGGAACGATCATTCATGCGCTGCTTGGATGGAACATGACGGCCTCGATGTTAATTGGCGGTTCGATTGTTCTGTTCTATACGATTTTAGGCGGAATGTGGAGCGTAACGGTCACTGATATTATTCAATTTGTTGTGATGACGGTGGCGATTTTTGGATTTATGCTTCCAATGAGTGTATCAGAAGCAGGAGGTTTCAAAGCCCTTGCCGGAGATTTACCATCATCTTATTTTGATTTTTCATCCATTGGATACGGTCAAATCTTTCAGTATTTCCTCTTGTATACGCTTGGTATGGCAGTATCTCAAGATATTTGGCAGCGGGTATTTACGGCGCGAACAGAAAAAATCGCCCGAAACGGCTCCATTTTTGCAGGTGTGTACAGCATTGCCTACGCGATTGCGGGAAGCGTAATTGGAATGTGTGCGTATTTGCTGCTGCCAAACGCAGAAAGCAGTCAAAGCATATTTGCGACGCTTGCAGTTCAAATCCTGCCTCAAGGGTTATTAGGTCTCGTACTAGCGGGCGTTTGTTCGGCGCTGATGTCAACTGCTTCAGGAACGCTGCTTGCGTCTTCTACGCTGATTAGTAATGATATTATTAAAAAAGTGTGGCTTAAAAATATTTCAGAGAAAAATTATTTAATTTTAACACGTGTAAATACGCTTATTGTTGGCGTGCTTGCTATTATTTTTGCTCTTTGGATTCAAGACGTGCTTGTGGCTTTAGACGTTGCGTATGCCATTTTATCAGGAGCGATTTTTGTTCCGTTTGTTGTGTCCCTATTCTGGAAAGACATTCATCCAAAAGCAGGAGTTTCGGCGATTGTTGTCAGTACGCTAGTAGTACTGGGAGGTCTATTGATTGAAGGACTTTCTTCTACCACGCCAATCCTATACGGAATTTCAAGCAGCATTATTATAATGGCTGGATTTGCGGTTATGGCTCGAAACAAAGAACTGTCTGACCAAGAGCCGGTAAGCGAAGATGTAAAATAAGAAAAGAAAGGCTTCTCCTTTACGGTGAGAAGCTTTTTATATTCCTGCTTATTATTTTAGCCAGTAATCGTACATACTAATGGATATTCCCAAAGAAAAGAGTGTTACAAATGGAACGAACACTGCTAAAAGGGCTAACTGTGTTGTGTGCAGTTCTTTTTCCTTTTGTTGTAAAAAAACCGAAATTTAAAGAAATGCTGATTGTCTTTTTTGCAAAAGGGATTTTGGCCACGCTTATTGATGCTTATGCTGTAAACACGAATCGAATCAAATATCCTGTTCGGCCGTATCCTCGCATTTTTTCAACTAATATTTTATATGATCTGCTGTTTTTTCCTTTGCTAAGTATGGTTTGGGTTAGACAATCTTATGAAGACAAGCTTCCTGCAATCTTACTAAAAAGCTTGATGTGGAGCGTTCCGATGAGTATCAGCCAGTGGTATTTAGAGAGAAATAGCAATCTGTTTAAATGGAAAAAGTGGACCATCTTTCATACATTTGCAAGTGTTAGTTTTACATTGCTGACAATCAGGGGGTTAGCTGGCCTTGTCAAAAAAGCAGATAAAAAGCTATAGTTCAGCTTTTTATCTGCTTTTTTATGCACAAATCTAGACAACATCTATCAAGCAGGAGTAAACTAAATGCTCAGATTATACAGATAAGGAGATTGTTACATGAAAAGCAGAACGTCTGTAATGGTTAGTATTGTGCTGGCAATGCTAGTGGCTTCGCTTGATTCAACGATTATGAATACGACGATGCCCGTTATTGCAAAAGAGCTTGGAAGATTTGATTTGTACGCGTGGTCGTTTGCTTCGTACATGATTGCAAGTACGATTTTATCTCCAGTAGCGGGAAGATTATCGGATTTATTTGGCCGCAAAAAAGTATTTGGGTTTGGAATTATTGCTTTTTTAATTGGTTCGATGCTTTGCGGCGTGGCGAATACGATGATTCAGCTTGTTCTTTTCCGTGCGGTTCAAGGAATAGGAGCCGGATTTATGGTGGCGTTTCCCGCTATTATTGCCGGAGACTTATTTCCCGTCGAGAAACGAGGGAAAATTCAGGCGCTGTTTACAACGATGTGGGGATTATCAGCTGTATTAGCTCCGCTTTTAGGCGCTTTTTTTGTGGATTATTTAACGTGGAGATGGATTTTCTTTATTAATTTACCCGTATGTATTGTTTCATTTCTGACGTTAATGCCATATCAAGAAAGCTATAAGCCGAAAAGAGCAAAAGTCGATTACATCGGTGCCATATTGTTTGGAGCGGGCGTTACGTCACTGCTGCTTGTGACGGTAGTGGAACAGAACCCAGTTGTGTATACAGTCGCGGGACTTATTTTATTAGTGATTTTTTATCTCCATGAACGAAAACACGCTTCACCAATTGTACCCCTGTCTATGTTCCAAAACAAAACGCTGTCATGGATTAATATCAATGCATTTATTGGAACGGTGGCTTTATTCGGTACGTCAAGCTACATTCCATTATTTTTACAGCGAGTAGCGCATCTGTCGCTGTTTATGAGCGGAGTTGCGCTGTTAGGAACGGCGGTCGGGTGGATGTCTGTATCTGTGCCAGCAGGTAAATGGATTTTAAAACACGGTTACAGAAAGCTGTTGTTAATCGGGAATGTGCTGCTGGTTGGTTCGGGAACACTGCTGCTTATGCTAAATGAAAGTCACGGTTTCTTTTATGTGTTTTGCGTCATGATTGTCCAAGGACTATCGTTTGGACTGCTTTCTACGGTTGGCGTCATTGGTGTACAGCAATTAGTAGGAGGACATGAAAGAGGTATTTCAACATCATTTTTTATGTTTTGCAGAAACATGGGAACAGCCATCGGCGTTACGATTATGGGTGCGTTGCTCACTTCAGGCGGAAGCTTCATGGCAGGCATTCATCACTTGTTTTTATTTGGCTTTGCAGGAAGTATCGTGGCTTTATTGACTTCCTTAAAAATTCAAAACGATACGGAATCAAAGCACAGCCGAGCTGCTAGTTGAGGGAATTTATGCTAAATATGTTTATTTCATAAAAAAACGGGAAGAAACCAAATAAGGTCATAGAATTGCCTGAGAAATCGTAGGCATATTCTTCTTCTTCTTTCACTTACTACATGTGGGACGCCGGGTATCGGCGTCTTTTTTTTGTGCTGTAAAGAAGCTGCTTATATTATCCATAAGTAATCTCGTTCACATAATGGGACTTTTTACAAAAATAAGTCTTTAAATGGTAAGGAATATTAGGTATAATTTAGTGGTTATTTAGCATATTTTAGAAATGTTTGGCTAAGTTTGTACGAAAAAGTGAAAGGGGAAATTTCATGTCTTGGCTCACCAAATGGTCGTTCAAAAATAAAGCGGCTATCACCATTATGTCTATTTTAATTTTAGCTTTAGGAGTCATTAGTTATTTTACACTTCCGATGGAATTCCTGCCGACCGCTGATCAGCCTCAAGTGTCAGTAGTGGTTATGGGGCAAGGAACGGATGCGGATTCTATGGAAAAACAAGTTACGTCACCAATTGAAGAAGCGGTAGCCGGTGTTAAAGGAAAAAGCAACGTGTATTCGACGACGGGAGACGGCTATTCTAAAATTGATCTTTCATTTGAATCCAAAACGGATATGAAAGAAGCAAAAACAAACGTCCAAGAAGCGCTGTCTTCGGTGCAGCTTCCAGCCAGCGTATCAAAGCCTAATATTATTCAATTAAATACCTCTATGATTCCCATCGCAGATATTTCACTCACATTTAAAGAAGGATTAACAAGAGACAATCTGGATCTTGCGGAGAAAAAACTGATCCCTAAATATAAAGACATTAAAGGCATTGCGAGTGTTCAAACGTATGGAACAGCGGATTCCTACGTGTCTATTAAAGTTGATAATAAAAAATTGTCACAAAAGAACGTGACCATTGATAAAGTCATCAGCGTGTTAGAAGGAAAAAACACGTCGCTTGCAGTTGGCGAAAAAGTCATTAATAACAAGTCGAGCAACATCAACGTAACTGGTAAAGTTGACAGCTTGGATAAAGTGAAAAAGCTGCCGGTTGCACCGAATGTAACGCTAGGCGACCTTGCAAAAGTAGAAGTGAAAAAGCCTGAAGGCGTCGTGACGCATATTAACGGAAAAGATGCACTTTTACTTATTGTGACAAAAGACAGTCACTCAAACGCCGTTAGCATTACAAAAGAAGTAAAAAAACTGTCTCAGCAAATTAACAAAGACTATAACAATGTGGACGCTTCTGTATTTTTTGCAACAGGGGACAGCGTGCAAAACTCTGTTCATTCAATGATGAAAGAAGTGTTGCTGGGCGCACTTTTTGCGACCATTGTCATCATGCTGTTTTTACGCAGCGTTCGCTCTACGTTTATCACGATTGTATCCATTCCTTTATCGCTTTGCTTTACGCTGTTCTTACTGTCTAAATCAGGCGTCACGCTTAATATTTTAACGCTTGGAGGAGTAGCTGTAGCGATTGGGAGATTAGTAGATGATAGCATCGTTGTCATTGAAAACATCTTCCGGAAAATGCAAAAAGAAAAGTTTTCGCTTGGTTTAATTATTGATGCCACAAAAGAAGTAGGCTCTGCTATTACCGCTTCTACGTTAACAACAGTAGCTGTCTTTTTACCAATCGGCCTTGTAAACGGAGGGCTTCAGGACTTTATGCTTCCGTTTGCTCTAACGCTGACGTATTCACTGCTATCTTCATTAATTGTGGCACTTACGGTTGTACCGTTAATGAGTGCGGGATTATTAAAAAATGAAAAAATTCGCAAGCACAAGCAGCCGGTTCGTTTTACAAAGGTCATTACGTGGTCGCTTAATCATAAATGGGTTGTACTGCTGCTTTCGCTGCTTTTATTTGTGGGATCTATTGGCGCGTACACGATGATGCCTAAAGGAGCGGTTGATAACTCTTCATCTGACTTTGTAGGCACAACGTTAAGCTATCCAAATAACACGCCAATTAAAACCGTAGAAGAAAAATCACTGCAGCTTGAACGCTATATTTTAGCTCAAAAAGAAGTAAAAGAAGTATACATGCAGCTTGGTAATACGGACGAAGGAGCCAAGTGGGGAGACGTTGGTTCACCTACTGAAGCTACGTATACGATTACTGTAAAAGACAGTGGAAACACGGATTCCCTAATGAAACGAATTCAAAATCAAAAGAAGCTCTATGACGGAGGGGATCTTAGCGTAAGTGCTGCTTCACTAATGGGAGCGTCTACTACTTCGATTACCGTTGATGTAATTGGAAATGACATGAACAAGTTAGAAAAGACGGCAAGCAGCATTAAGAAAGAAATCAGCGATATAAAAGGAGTAGACAAAGTTTCTACGAATCAAGACGAAAAGAAAACGATTTACTCTTTAGACGTAGATCCAACAAAAGCGAATACGCAGCAAGTAGCACAGCAGCTTGGTGTTATGCTGAATAAAACGCCGATTGGAGCGATAGATTTAGAAGGCAAGCAAGCAAACGTACTTCTTGAATCTGTCCTAAATCCCACATCACCAAAAGAGTTAAAAGATATTTCTATTATGACAGAGACAGGACCGTCACCTGTTTCAAAAGTGGCTTCACTAACACAGGCTGAAAAGCCGACCAATCAGTTTCATAAAAATGGAGACCCGTATATTCAAGTAACAGCGGATGTCAATCCAGAAAAGCTTTCAGAGATTAATAAAGACATTCAAACAACAATTTTTGGAGACGGTAAGAATAAAGGACTGTCGATTTCAAAAGATGTTGACGTTGTAATCGGAGGAGCAAGCACTCAGCAAGGAGAAGATTTCTCTGACTTGTTCATTACAATGCTTGTGTCGATTGGTATTGTGTTCTTAATTATGGTAATCACGTTTAAAACAATCCGCACCCCGTTTGCGATTTTATTTTCGCTTCCGCTTGCTGCGATTGGTGCTGTTTTAGGATTATTAATCAGCCGCATCCCAGTAGACGTAACGGCTTTACTTGGAGCACTGATGCTGATTGGTATTGTTGTAACCAACGCCATTGTACTATTAGACCGCGTGAAGCAAAATGAAAAGAAAATGATTATGCGCGATGCCATTGTCGAAGCAGCCGCTACGCGTATGCGTCCAATTGTCATGACGTCTGCTGCTACGATTTGTGCGATGCTGCCGCTATTATTTAAACAAAGCGAAAGCGGAAGCCTTGTTTCTCAAAGTCTTGCAGTCGTTGTAATCGGAGGATTAGCTGTTGCGACTCTTCTTACGCTTGTAGTCATTCCGGTTGTATATGAACTGCTTCATTTCAGAAAATCGAAAAAGCAAAGAATACAGCAAGAACAGCAGGAAGACGTAACTCCGCTATAATGTTTAAAAGGGGCTAGGACATAAGTATATTAGTTGAAGGAAGATCCGAACGATGAATCGTTCGGATTTTTTCATTGATGATAGGGTGAACGTAGGTTTCATGTCTCTAGTTGCTTCTAGCTAGAATTGATTTGGTTACATTCCAGCTTCTTTTTTATGAAACCTTTTGGCTAGGAAAACGTATAGTTATACAAAGAGATGGAGGGATAGTATGTTTGGAATAAAAGAGCAGTGTTCCGTTTGTCAAAAAGAAATTCAGCCGAATGAAGAAGTATGGATGCGGATGAAGTATCCAAGTAAAAGAGGCATGACCGAAATTAAAGCTTTTCTACATCATGAAGCGCAGTTTGTATGCATGGACTGCTTTGAAAAAACAAAAAAATGAGTCAAAAGCGTTTCCTTTTCAAAATATTGACATATTATATTTTATAGTTTAATATTTAGTTAATTATCTAAATACTTAAATATGATGGAGATGAACTTCAATTGAATGAAACGTTTAAAGCTTTAGCCGATCCCACTCGCAGAAAGATTTTAGAGCTGCTGAAAGAGCGGGATTTAACCGCAGGAGAAATTTCCGAGTATTTTAATATGACCAAACCAAGCATCTCAAATCATTTGAAAATCTTGAAGCAAGCGGACCTCGTTCAAGATGAAAAAAGAGGGCAGTTTGTGATTTATTCGTTAAATACAACCGTTTTTCAAGATTTAATCGGCTGGTTTTTCAGCTTTCAGAAAGGAGAGAGTTAAATGAAAAAGCACGTATTTCCTTTAAGCATTACCGTTTTAACACTAGTTGCATGGCTGATTGCACTGCCGCATCTTCCAGCTGCGATGCCCATTCACTGGGGGGCAAATGGAGAAGCAGACGGATTTGCAACGAAGATAAATGCAATGATCTTAACAGTAGGAATCATGATACTTATTTATTTTATCATTGCATTTGTTCCGCGAATTGACCCGCGTAAAGAAAACTATAAGTACTTTTCAAAAACGTATAACATCGTGTTAAACGCCGTACTGCTATTATTCTTTTTTGTAAATATGAGCACTATTTTACAGGGGCTTGGCTATAACGTGCCGATGTCGTACATTGCTCCAATTATGGCTGGACTCGTTTTTATTATTATCGGAAACTACTTGCAGCGCGTGCGCTCGAACTATTTTATGGGGATTCGTACACCGTGGACATTGAGCAATGAAACCGTATGGAAAAAGACGCATCGTTTATCTGGAAAGATCTTTTTTATCGGCGGACTGCTAATTCTTATTAGCGCTTTTTTACCTGATGGATACAAGTCAGTTATCATGTGGGGGAGTATCGTTCTGTGCGTGGCGATTCCTTATCTGTATTCGTACCTGGCGTATAAAAAAGAAATGAATATGTAAGCATACCAAAAAATCCGGTGAATACACCGGATTTTTTTATGGATAACATATCAGCCGTAACGCCACCGTTCGTGTCACGCCAGCTGATGGGAATAAACAAAGCATAAAGTATGAAACGCGTTTCAGGTCAAGACTTACGATGAAAAACTTACACTTCTTTGCGGTCGCTTGCTTCAGGCGGCTTTTCAATCCACCCGTTTTTAATCATCACTTCGCTGCAGCGCCCGGCTACTTTTAAGTCTCGTAAAATACACGCTTCACAGTGCCCGACAATATCAAGCCTCATGCTGGTGGTCATCGCAGTTGCATAGTATGTAATGGCTACCTTGAACATTGCTCCTGCGTGAAACGTCATCAGCTTTTCTGAAAAAGGCGCGTGCGTAGATGTTGTGATTTCATTATCCAAAAGCGGAGGAGTATGAAGGTTTTCTTCGTGCATGATGGAAGAATAAAGTTCAATATGCTTGTGGGCTACATCAAGCCCCGTCTCCATGACTTTCCGCACGTCTTTTCGTTTACTTACTTGTTTAAACGCAATTAAAAGAGCTTTGGTTGCCATGCTTTTACGTAAATTAAAATAAATATTTCCGGCTTCATTTGCGTTTAAAAGACGCTGCTTTCCGACAAAATCAAGAGCGTAAGACAAATCTGTGATCGACTCTTGTTTTTTCGGATTTAAAAAATAAGGAGCCGGCACATAAAGGTTTTTTGCTAAAAGCAAATCGAGCGACCGATTGTAGATTTCCATCGCATCTAAATTACATTGATGATAATAATCTCGAATATCTCGGCGAACTGACACGCTAAATGAAATGCCGTACCCTGACAAGCCGTGAATCGTCATGTCGTGAAGATACTTCAGCCAAAAAGAGTCTGTAAAAATCGGAGGTGCGTGCAAGTCCACATCTTCATCTGTAAATCCTTTCGGCAGCGGAAAATGTTCAGCATGAAAAATGGCAGTAAGCAGCTCAATATGCTTTTTTGATAACTCTAGCGAAAAGGCAAACAGCGACCGAATCTCGGCATCCGTTACCGTTGCAAGGACGTGTTTCGCTACACAGATCGCCAGCGTATCCTGGTGATACTGCGTGCATAGACTCGTTATTTCAGTTGAAGTCAAACGCTTGCCTTCTGCGTTCAATTGGCTTTCCTCCTATCTATAAAAATGGTACGTATCTATGAAAAAACAGATAAGTATAGTGTGGACAAGGGTGTGTTAAATTATTCCATAACCAAATCGGAATCAAAATAGAAAAAAGATCTGCCCGGTAAAGAGCAGATCTTTATATATTGGTTTATTTTTTATTCATTGCTTTTTCAATTTTAGGATAGGTAATGCCGTATTTTTTAGAGACGGTAACTAAACCGATAATTTCTGCTTCAGTAGGTGGTYCCACTTGCGGCAGAGGAGCATTTTCGGGAACGGAAGTACCGAGTTCTTTAACGAATGAATCAAAGCCAGCAGGAGAAGCAGTAAGGATAAATTCTGTTTCTTCTGGTCCGGTCACAAAGCGGTGCTGAATACCTCTAGGAGCAAAAACATAATCGCCCGCTTTTGCTTCAATTATTTCTTCTCCTATGTAAAAAATCATTGAGCCGCGCTTTACGTAAAACGTTTCGTCTTCATGTTCGTGAAGGTGAAGCGGGGGACCTTGGTTTGCTGGTTTCACTACGTGCGCCACGGCGTAAGCTCCATTTGTATCTTCACCTGCTACAAGAAGCGTTACTTTTTCATCAAGAAAATGAAATGTATTTTGATCGTGTGGCATACGGTGAAAAGCGTTTGTTAGCTGATTATGAGTTGCTGTCATCCTTTTATCTCCTTTAAAAACATATTTTGAGATTATTGTATACTAATATGGACGTTTTGTGTGCAAAATAATAGTTAAAAAGAATTATTTTTTTACATTTATTATCTTTTTATAGTTCTATTGTTATTGTTTGTGGATTTTCAATAGAATTCCCTCTATCTATTTTCCAAAACTACCCAATATGCTAACATAAAGATAGAATTCCAAAATGGAGAAATGATGTATCAGATGTAAAAGGAGAGTTTTGATGAAGTTGTTTAAAGATGCCTCTAAGCAGGAGCATCAAAATTGGAATAAAGCTGTGTCGGTAGGTTTTTATATACTTTTATTCCTGCTGTTTGTGAATACAGTGATGTATGCCTATAATGGTGCTGAGTTAGTATCGTCACTCTCGATGTTTTGGACAGGGATTATTGTGACGTTTGGCTATCAGTTTATTTTAAATCGAAAAAGTGAGAAGAAATGAAAAAACAGCCTTGGCATCGTTCAGAAAAATTTCTGATGCTTCTGTGTTTTTTTGCGCCACCCATTGGCTATGTGGCGGTGATTGTGAATAGGAAAAAGCTAAGCCGAGAACAGTGGCTGAGTAACTTAACAGTAGCGACTATTATCATGTCCATATGGCTGCTGAAGTTTTTACCCCATCAGTGGGGAACGATTATTTTACTAACGGGAGCCGGAATCTATTGGTATCATCGAATGTTAAAGAAGTTTAAGAAGTAGCAGCAAGGATAAAGAAAGTTAAATTTTACGCATTGATATTTTGAAAAAAGAAGTTAAAATATTATAGTAATACAAATTTGTTCTACCCATGTAAATAAAAGTATTTATTTGCTGTGTTTTATAATTTAGTTAAGAATAGAGCCAACCAAAACGGTTGGTTTTTTGTATGAGTTCATTCTTTTTTTGTGGAAATTGAAGAATAGTATCCGATGTAAAGCTAGAGCATATAGGCAGGTTTTAAAACTTTCGGATCAGTTCTTTAAACAGGAGGCCATCACTAGTGTCGATAAAGAAAAAGTTGTCCGTATTCTTTACTTTGCTGGTATTGTGTATTCTACTAGCGAATAACACCTTGCACTACATTCGATCAAAAAATAGATTAACAGAGTTTAATCAAAGGGAAATCACGCTGGTCACAGAAGAAATTGCGTACGAAGTCGAAAATTCTAAAAATAGTGCTTCCTATATGGAAGATCGGATGGCACAGGAATTACGAACGGCTTCGATTGCGATTCAACAGTCTTTGCCCGCTGATTACCATGACGTCAGCAATGACGAGTTAAAACAGTTGGCTAAAAAACTGATGGTATCTCATATTACATTATTAGCACCCGTAGAAGGTGATATTATAGGCGTAAAATCTTCTGATCCTAAGGAAATCAATATGTCTACAAAAGAGTGGGGCTATTGGTATACATCTTTTCAGCAGCTTCTTTCTCAGCAGCCGGTCACGACAACAAAAGGATTAACTTTACCTCACTTTTGGAGCGGTCCGATTGAAGTAGCTTCTAGCAACCCTAATCACATTGATAAATGGGGCTATTATTACGACGGGTCTACTAATTATATTATTGATCCTTATTTCCGGGATCAGCACGTCCTGGATTTTGAAAAAAAGTTCGGCCCTACGAACGTGATGAACCGTTTTACGGAAAATCTTGAAGGCGTTCTTGAACTAACGGCTTTTAACCCGAAAAATTTCGGGAAAAGAAATCAAAACGTATATTTAAACGGCAATAAATATATTAGAATAAAAGATCAGCCGATTTGGTACGGTACCTACTCGTATCGAAATACCGAACGTGATAAAACGTCCATTCAAAAGGCCTTAAAAACGGGAAAATCACAAAGCTATACTGCTGAAATTAACCATAAAAAAGTATTAAAAACATTGGTACCGATTAAAGAAAAAAACTCTCCCGCTTACGTAATAGGGGTAGTGTATGACTACGGACTTATTGAAAAAGAGCTGCAGCAAGAATTAATCAAACATTTACTGCTGTCTCTTCCGTTTATCTTTATTGTCCTTATTATCAGCTTTGTCTTCTCCACATCCATTACGCGGCCAATTAAACATATTATGGAGCACGTAAATCAAATCGCCAAAGGTAATTTTGGCAAGGTGCTGAATGTAAGAAGAAAAGATGAGCTGGGAGGACTTGTAGCAAACATCAACCACCTTTCTCACTTTTTAAAAACATATGTAGACGATTTAAAGAAAAGTCAGGAAGAAAGTGAGTATCATGCGTACCACGACTTTTTGACAGGATTGCCAAACAGAAGATATTTTAAAGAAGAATTAAATAGGCGCTTAATTGAGTCGAAGGAAAAGTCCATTCGTCACGTAGCCGTGTTATTTATGGATATAGACCGGTTTAAAGATATTAATGATACGCTAGGGCATTCAAAAGGAGATCAGCTTATACAGCTGATAGCCAACCGTATTAAAGAGTGTCTGCCTCCTGCTAACAATTTTCTTACAAGGCAAGGAGGAGACGAGTTTGTTATTTTATTCAGCGATTTTACACCGGAAGAAGTTGAAGGTATTACCGAGAAAATCATGGCGTATGTTCAACAGCCCTGCTACATTGACAGTGATGAAGTTTTCGTCAGTATCAGCAGCGGATTAAGCTTTTATCCGGAGCACTCTACGAATTTGGACACGCTTATTACGTATGCAGATGTCGCCATGTATGCTTCAAAAAGACAAGGCGGCAGTAAAGTAAGTATTTATCATGATTCATTAAATCAAAAACAAGCTGAAAAAGTTCACATCGAAACGCGCTTGCGAAAAGCGATTCAAAAAGGTGACATTGATGTTTACTATCAGCCGAAAATAGAAGCAAAGCGCAATGTAATCACCGGCGTAGAAGCATTAGTTCGCTGGAATGACGCAGAGCTTGGATTTGTTTCTCCGGAAGCATTTATCCCTATAGCAGAAGAAGCTGGTTTGATTCAGTCTCTATGGGAAGTTGTTATGAAGAAAGCTTGTTCTCAAGTCAGTAAATGGAACAAGGACCGAAACGAAAAAATGACGCTAGCAGTTAACTTTTCTCCGCGGCAATTCCAGGATCCGATTGTGTTGGTTAAGGAAATACAGCAATTTCTTTCCCTCCATAGATTTGATCCTACATGGTTTGAAATGGAAATTACGGAAAGTACATTGCTGATGAACGCGGAAGAAACGATTAAAGCTTTACATCTGTTAAAGAAATATGGTATATCAATTTCTATCGATGATTTTGGAACCGGATATTCTTCGTTGAGTTATTTAAAAAAATTACCAATCGATTGTTTGAAAATCGACCGGTCTTTTATCCAGGATATTCAAGAAGATTACAGCAACAGTGAAATTGCGCAGGCGATTATCAGCTTATCTCAAAGCTTAAAGCTGCAGGTAATCGCAGAAGGTGTAGAAGAAGAATATCAAAAAGCGTTTTTAATGAAAAATGGCTGTGATCATATGCAGGGTTACTTGTTTAGCAAGCCTCTTGCTGCAAAAGATTTTGAAGCAGCATTTTTAAATAGCTGAAGCAAAACCATCATTTGAAAATAAACTTACTAAGAAAAGGGAAGAGGAAATAAAAAGATGGCACTTAGTACACAAAATTTAATTGCTCAAAAATTTTTAGAAACAGTAGGCACGAATTCAACTGAAATAGATAAAAAAATCGGTCAAGCTGACACATTTATGAATGCGGTGAAAGAACTGATTGATTTATGCGGAGACAATCCGGAAAGAGACGGTCTTGAAGAGACGCCGTACCGCGTGTTAAAGGCATTTTTAGAATACACGGAAGGCTACCGAGAAGATCCGAAAGCTCATTTGGAAAAAACATTTGATGTGAATCACAATGAATTGGTATTGATACGAGACATTGAGTTTCACTCAATGTGTGAACATCACTTTGCGCCGTTCTTTGGCGTTGCCCACGTTGGGTATATACCGGATAAAAAAATTACAGGTTTATCTAAAATCGCTCGTACGGTAGAAGGATATGCAAAGAGATTTCAAGTTCAAGAACGTCTAACAAATGAAATTGCAGATGCAATCGAAGAAGTGTTAGAGCCGAAAGGAGTTATGGTGATTATTGAAGCGAAGCATATGTGCATGTGCGGAAGAGGAATTAAAAAGTCTTCAGCTTCTACAGCCACTTCATCTGTTCGAGGAACATTTATGGAAAAACCAGAGGTTCGAGGAGAATTTTTATCTCTTTTACAGCGACAAATGTAAAGAAATAAAAAGCCATATAAGCTGAGAAGCAGAAGCGAGGTGAGCTGTATGCAACATGTTGACGTACTGATTATTGGCGGAGGACCCGCTGGTATCTCTGCTGCCTTGTGGTGTAAAAGGCTAGGCGTTGAGTGCTTGCTTCTTGAAGAACAGGCACAGTTAGGCGGACAGCTGTTTACTATTTATAATGAAATTATTGATTATCCCGGAATACAAGCGGAAAATGGAATCGAAATGCAGCGTAAAATGGTTCAGCATTTTATCGATATGGACTGCTTATATGAAGCCAATACAAAAGTAATTTCCATTGAGGAACGTTCTAAAACAGTAAAAGTAAAGCAGCAAGAAACAGAAAAGGAAATTGGCTATACGTATCTTATTTTAGCAACGGGTTCTAGTC
>NZ_JBFULJ010000012.1:0-36595 GCF_056400385.1 Priestia sp. P5_B4 | reverse complement strand
TGTCTTGTAAGCACGCCAGCTTTTGATCCGAATTCTTTTTCTTTTGGAATCGATGCTAATACGTACCAATCCCTTTCAACGAATCCCGATAAGCCGTTAATGAATCGCTTTACCAAAACGTATTCCCCGGGATCTACATTTAAGTTAGTCACGGGAGCTTTAGCGGTTGATGAAGGTGCGGTAAATCCAAACGAAAGTATATCAATCAGCGGGAAGAAATGGCAAAAAGATAAAAGCTGGGGAAATTTCTCCGTAACACGAGTGGGAAGCAAGCCGAATGTTAATTTACGTGATGCTTATGTTACATCTGATAATATTTATTTTGCGCAGACTGCTTTGAAGCTAGGTTTAGACAAATTTAACAGTGGTTTAAAACAGTTTGGGTTCAATCAAAAAATGCCTGTTAATTATCCTTTTGAAACGTCTAAAATTGCAGGTGATCAAGATATTAAAGATGAGGGAGTATTAGCAAACTCTGGCTATGGCCAGGGGAAACTGCAAGTGAATCCTCTCCACTTGGCATTGATGTATACATCGATTGTAAAGGATGGAAACATAGTAAAGCCTATTCTTATGAATGGTAATGAGAGTGGAATATGGAAAAAACAAGTAATATCTAAAGAAACGGCGCAATTAATTCAAAATGATTTAGTTGATGTCATTGAAGATAAAAACGGTACGGGTCATGCTGCAAAGATAGATGGGTTAACCCTAGCTGGAAAAACTGGAACGGCAGAATTAAAGAAAACTCAAGGTGAAAAAGGGCAGGAAAACGGCTGGTTTGTAGCTGTGGATACAAAACAGAAAAACCTACTCGTTTCAATGATGGTTGAAGGAGTAGAAGATAAAGGCGGAAGTCATTACGTCGTGCCGAAAGTAAAAAATGTATTTCAGCAATATAATAAGTAAATAATAAAAGCCAGTTCTAAAGGAGCTGGCTTTTATTATTTACACAAGGGGAGTAATGTTAAGTTTTTGTAAATCCCAGTTTTATACAAACTCTGAAAACCCTTATTTTAAAAGGAATGAACGTATTATTGTTAATGTATTGTAAAGAGACCTAAAAAAATGTGTTTGAAAAGTTATTGACAATTAACAATAATAGGAGTAATTTTTGACTTGGCGTAAAAAAATGAATCGCATAACCTATAAGTAAAAGAACCACCTTTTGGGACTTTTGCTCTGGTAAACGTTTGTTTTTTTAGAATTTTTTGATACACAAGAGAGGTGGTTTCTCTCGTTATAGTAATGAACAGCTAAGTTTTATCCATTACTTTAAATGAAAAAAGAAACTAGAACACATATAAAAAGATAGAGAGAAAAAACGAGTGGTAAAGTTTCGATAAATTGGATGGAGGATTGCAACGTGATCAAAAGAAAAAAAGACAAGTTTTCTGAAATGTTAATGGACATTGCCCAAAATATTAAGGACTCAGCAGATTTTTTAGGCAGCTTTGAACTTCAAAATGTATCTGACCTAAAGGAATTTGCCAATGTTTTAAAAGCGTATGAATCAAAAGGTGATAAATACGTGCATACAGTGATTACTGAGTTGAACAAAGCATTTATTACTCCAATTGAGCGTGAAGATATTTTACAGCTAGCAATGAGCATGGATGATGTACTTGATGGCATCGACAGCTTTGCTGCTTTAATGGAAATTCATTCAATTACGACATTTGATGAATATGTAGCTGAATTTGTTAAAAATATTCAAGGCTGTGCTGAAGAGATTTTAATTACTATTAATTTGTTGTCTGAGAAAAAGCTTCTTCAAATTAGTGAACATGCAATTAAAATTAAAGAGTATGAGTCACATTGTGATACATTATATCGTCGTGCACTAAAACAATTATTTGCAACATGTAAAGATCCAATTAAAGTTATTCAATATAAAGAAATTTATGAAACGCTAGAAGAAATCGCGGATTATTGTCAAACGGTTGCGAACAACTTAGAATCAGTTATTATGAAGAATGCGTAACGGGGCTATATTATAATGGATTCGATGCTAATATTAACCATTCTAATTGTAGTTGGTGCACTTGGTTTTGACTTTATCAACGGATTTCACGATACAGCTAATGCCATTGCGACTTCTGTTTCAACCAAAGCTTTAAAACCGCGACATGCAATTCTTTTAGCCGCAACCATGAACTTTGTCGGTGCTATGACGTTTACGGGCGTAGCCAAAACGATTACAAAGGATATCGTTGATCCTTATACGCTTCAAAATGGTTCTGTCGTTATTTTAGCAGCATTAATTTCTGCTATCGCGTGGAACCTAATCACATGGTATTTCGGTATCCCGAGTAGTTCTTCTCATGCAATTATTGGATCGATTGCAGGAGCAGCTATTGCAGCTGCTGGATTTGGTGCTTTAAATTACAAAGGTTTCATCAAAATCATTGAAGCCCTTCTAATTTCACCAGTTCTAGCCTTTGTAGTAGGTTATATCGTCTATACGATTATCAAACTAACGTTTAAAAACCATAACTTGACGAAAACGAATAAGCGTTTTCGACGCGTTCAAATCCTGACTGCAGCCCTACAATCTTACACACACGGTACGAATGATGCGCAAAAAGCAATGGGTATCATTACGCTAGCGCTTATTGCTAACAATATGCAAAGCGGTACTGAGATTCAGTGGTGGGTACAGCTGGCTTGTGCGGTGGCAATGGGACTTGGAACGTCAATTGGTGGATGGAAAATCATTAAAACCGTTGGCGGTAAAATTATGAAAATTCGTCCTGTTAATGGAGTAGCTGCGGACTTAACAGGTGCTGCCATTATCTTTGGAGCAACGTTTGTTCATCTACCTGTCAGTACTACTCATGTTATTTCATCTTCTATCTTAGGTGTAGGTTCTGCTCACCGAGTGAAAGGTGTAAAATGGGGAACTGCACAGCGCATGGTGATTACATGGGTTATCACATTGCCAATTTCAGCTTCATTAGCTGCACTTATCTATATGATTTTAAATTTGTTATTTTAATAAATGTGGAGCTTCTTTTTAAGAAGCTCCTTTTTTTATTTACATCCCCTCATTTGCACAGTACACTTAAAACATGAAAATAACACAATTGTTTTTAAAAGGGAGATGAGGAAATGTTTGGAAAAGTGGCTGCTGATGTATTAGGGCTCAGTGATATTGGTTCTGTTATTAAGCCAGTTGATTATGACAAGGTAGATGCAGACGATTACGTTATGCATGAAGAACAAGAAAAAATTTATTTTCTAATCAAATCAAAGTCAGATGAATATTGCTTTACCAATAAAGCGCTCATTCATCTTGATGGAACAAGTGCTACAAGCAAAAAGCGAATGCTTCGCCGCTATAACTACAGCACAAATCACATTTCAAACGTGATGCTAGAAACGGCTGGAACTGTCGATTTAGATGTGGAAATTAAATTTAAAATTGGCTCGGAGACGTTTTCTATCGATGTACACAAAAAGCATATAGAAGAGGTAAAAGATTTATATAAAGCGCTGTTTAAAATATCTGAAATAACGCGTGAAAATGAAATTGCGCTCGATTTTGCTAAACAAAGCATTCAGCTAGCTTCTTCTACGCTAAGCAGTACAAGAAATACAAGTGGAAGTGTTGCTGGTGAATTTAAAGAAATTAACGAAGCTGCGTTTTCTTGGTTATTAGATAAAAAAACAGCCTACACAACAAAAGATTTCAGCTCAGTTTTCGAGCTGTATATCAATAATTAATAGAAACAGCTGCTCCTTTTATGGAGCAGCTGTTTTTTAATGCTGAATGAGAGTATGTAGACTTATGATGAACGTTGTAGAATCCTCATGTTAACCTTGAAAAATCACTGAAAAAAGAGCACAATATAAAATAGAAAAGAGAAACAATAGAGACGGGTTTAACTGAAAGAAATAATAGAAAATAAGACTTATAGGTGGAAAGGATTACGGTATGACAGCAAAAAATAATGAGGATACAGTGGCAGAATTAGAGAAGTCACTTCGACATATTGCAGCGATTGTGAAACAAAAAGGAAGAGAAATTTTAGAAGACTATACGATTACGCCACCTCAGTTTATTGCTTTGCAGTGGCTGTTTGAACGTGGAGATATGACGATTGGTGATTTATCAAATCGTATTTTTCTTGCTTGTAGTACAACGACAGATTTAGTAGATCGTATGGAAAAAAATAAGTTGGTGGTTCGGGTAAAAGATCCAAAAGACCGCCGCGTAGTGCGTATTCATTTGCTTCCTGAAGGAGCACGTGTTATCGAAGAAGTAATTGAAAAGCGACAAACGTATTTAAATGGCGTACTGGCAAACTTCTCTCCGAGTGAAACGGAAGTTTTACGAGTAACGTTACGAAAATTGCATGATGAAATGAAAGAAAAATGAGGCGATTGTTTTGAGTAGACCAATTGGTGTTATAGATTCAGGTGTGGGCGGATTAACGGTAGCAAAGGAAATTATGAGACAGCTTCCGAAAGAACAAATTATGTACATTGGAGATACAGCCCGCTGCCCATACGGTCCTCGCCCTAGTGAAGAAGTACGAGCTTTCACGTGGGAGATGACTAATTATTTAGTAGATAAAGATATTAAAATGCTTGTTATTGCGTGTAATACGGCTACGGCAGTTGTGCTGGATGAAATTCAAGAACAGCTCGATATTCCGGTTATAGGCGTCATTGAACCAGGATCACGCGCTGCGCTTAAAGTAACTAAAAATCATAAAATAGGCGTAATCGGCACAAACGGAACCGTGAAAAGTCAAGCCTATACACATGCACTCCGCGCTCTTCATACGAGAGTGGAAGTGGAAAATTTAGCATGCCCTTTGTTTGTACCTCTTGTAGAGAGCGGTAATTATGAAGGACCGGAAGCACAGCGAATTGTAAAAGAAACATTAAAACCTTTTTATCATACAGATATGGATACCCTTATTTTAGGATGTACGCATTATCCGTTATTAAAGCCAGTTATTCAAGAAGCAATTGGGCCTAGAGTTCAGTTAATCAGTTCTGGCGAAGAAACGGCAATAGAGGTAAGTGCCATTCTTTCTTATAGCAATTTACTAGCTCCTAGAAACATGGAGCCTGAACACTACTTCTTTACAACAGGATCAACAGAACTGTTTCAATCTATTGCATCTAAATGGTTTGAGCACCCTGTATATAATGTTGAACATATCAAGCTTTAAAACCGTGCATATCATGCTCGGTTTTTTTTGTGGACAAAAACTTTTTTGAGCTGGTCTAAAATGCAAAAAAGCTCGTATACATAGTAGTACAAACAGTCTGAGGAGGGAAAGGAATGTCCAAAAAGACCCAACTTGTTCTCATATCCGCCGTGGTGACCACATCTGTATTGTTATCCGGCTGTGGACTTTTCGGAGGGGATAACGCAGCAAAGGAAATTGATCCGCCAAAGGATGTCACCTATGTGAAAGATGAAAAATCATTAGCGACTGAAGCGAAAGTAACGGAAGCTAATAAAAAACAAAGTAAAGCCGCAGAAACATCTGCGCCTACCAAAAGAGAACTCTACTTAATTGATAAAAACGGGTACGTTGTTCCCCAGACGCTTGAAATTCCTAAATCAAAAGGTGTCGCTAAACAGTCTCTTGAATATTTAGTAGAGGGTGGACCGGTCACAAACTTATTGCCAAATAATTTCCGAGCGGTTCTTCCTGCTGATACAAGAGTTTTAGGGACAAAGCTGGAAAGTGACGGCACGATGATAGCAGATTTTTCACCTGAATTTGCTGAGTATAAAAAAGAAGATGAACTCCGTATTCTGCAGGCCGTCACTTGGACGCTGACGCAGTTTGAAGGCGTAAATAAAGTTAAAATTCGCATTAACGGCTATGATAAAGATGAGATGCCTGTAAATCATACGCCAATCAGTAAAGGGTTGAGCAGAGCAGATGGCATTAACTTTGATAATACTGGAGTAGTTGACGTAACTCAAACGAAGCCAGTTACGATTTATTACTTAGCTCAAGAGGGCAAACAAACTTACTATGTTCCTGTCACAAAACGAATTGCTTCTGATGACAAAGATATGTACACTGCAATTGTGAACGAGCTTGTAGAAGGACCTGCGCCTGCATCAGGTTTAGTGACAGACTTTAATCCCGATGCAAAGCTCGTAGCAGCTCCAAAGTATGCGGACGGTGAGTTAACGCTGAACTTTAATAAAAACATCTTTGGGAATTTGAAAGGAACGGAAATTTCTCAGCATGTTCTCGACTCCTTAGTGTTATCTCTGACGGAACAAAAAGCCGTAGACAGCGTTGCCATTAAAGTGAATGGCAAAAAAACGCTAAAAGATGAAAAAGGGAAAAAATTAACGGAACCAGTTTCAAGACCGAAAAATGTGAACACAGGTAGTTTTTAAAAACAAATTTTTGTTATACTAGTAAAGGACTAAGTAGAAAGAGGTCTGCTGAAATAGCGACCTCTTTCCGCTGTTTTATAGTTAAAATGGAAGAGACTATTACATATAAATGAATGAATAGGAGGACATGCTTAATGCGTTTGGACGGTAGGGAATTTAATGAATTGAGATCTGTATCTCTTCATACTTCATACTTAAAGCATCCAGAAGGATCTGTATTAATCTCGGTGGGAGACACAAAGGTTATTTGTACCGCAAGCATAGACGACAGAGTGCCTCCTTTTATGCGTGGGCAAGGAAAAGGATGGATTACAGCTGAATATTCTATGCTGCCTCGAGCTACGGCACAAAGAAATATACGTGAATCATCAAAAGGTAAAGTCACAGGACGAACAATGGAAATTCAGCGTCTAATCGGACGAGCTCTTCGTTCTGTAGTCGATCTGGAAAAGGTCGGAGAAAAGACAATTTGGATTGATTGTGATGTTATTCAAGCAGATGGCGGCACAAGAACAGCATCGATTACAGGTGCTTTTGTGGCTATGGTTTTAGCGTTTGGAAAGCTGGTTGAAGAGAACAAGCTCACAGAAATTCCTATTCGTGACTACTTAGCTGCGACTTCAGTAGGTATTCATGGAGAAAATTCGATTTTAGATTTAAATTATGAAGAAGATTCGACAGCGGAAGTTGACATGAATATTGTGATGACAGGAAGCGGAAAGTTTGTAGAATTACAGGGAACGGGAGAGGAATCGACGTTTTCGAGAGAACAGTTAAACCATCTTCTAGATTTAGGGGAAAAGGGTGTTTATCAATTGATTGAACAGCAAAAGGAAGTTCTTGATCACCTGGCTGCTTACATTCCGGTTAAAGAAAGGTAAGGGATTAACGTGCGTGAAATCATTATTGCAACTAAAAATGCAGGCAAAGTAAAAGATTTTGAAACACTTTTCTCACCGAAGGGATTTAAAGTAAAATCGCTTCTTGATTTTCCTGAGATTGAAGATGTGGAAGAAACGGGCGTTACATTTGCAGAGAATGCCACGCTAAAAGCAGAGGCCATTTCATCCGCATTAAATAAGCCAGTCATTGCCGATGATTCGGGGCTTGCTATTGATGCCTTAAACGGGGAGCCAGGCGTTTATTCCGCGCGTTATGCTGGTGAAAATAAAGATGATAATGCTAATATAGAGAAGGTACTTCAAAAATTAAATGACGTGCCGTTTGAAAAGCGCACCGCACGCTTTCATTGCGCTCTTGCTATTGCAGTGCCCGGAAAGAGAACCGAAATTGTAGAAGGCACGTGTGAAGGGCACATCTTGGAGGAAAAAAGAGGGGAAAACGGTTTTGGGTACGATCCCATTTTCTTTGTAGAAAAATGGAGATGCTCCATGGCAGAATTGACCAAAGAGCAAAAAAATCAGATTAGTCACCGAGCAAATGCGTTAAAAAGACTAACACCGCTAATTGATGCGCAATTTTAGAAGGAGTGATGACGTGTGAAACTATTAATTGTAAGCGATAGCCACGGGTTACAAGAAGAGCTGCTCACTATCAGAGAGAGACATGCTGATGTAGATAAGATGATCCATTGTGGGGACTCTGAGTTGCCGCAAGACAGCAAAGAAATGTCTGCATTTTTAGGCGTTCGAGGAAATTGTGACTACGATGCATCTTACGTTAATGATCGAGTAGAGTCGCTTGGAGAAGCTACGTGTCTGGTTACACACGGTCACTTATATAATGTTAAAATGTCTATGATGAATCTGCATTACAAAGCGAGAGAAGTCGGGGCAAACGTTGTTTGTTTTGGGCATTCTCACATAGCGGGAGCTGAGCTCATGGACGGAGTTTTATTTATCAATCCAGGAAGTATGTTACTTCCTCGTATGAGAAAAGAACGTACGTATGCTATACTAGTAATGGATGGTACAGAAGCTACCGTGCAGTTTTACGATATAAGCGGTAAACATATTCCTAGCATGCAGTTAACCTGTACACTTTCAGCATAATATAGCCAAATATAGGGAGAAGAGAAGGTTTTTTACCTCTCTTCTCATAAAATTTCAAAAAAACGTTGACTTTTAAATTATATTTGAATATAATAAGTATTGTCTTTGATACACTTTAACATTATGTCCCAGTAGCTCAGCAGGATAGAGCAACGGCCTTCTAAGCCGTCGGTCGGGAGTTCGAATCTCTCCTGGGACGTCCAGAAAAACCTGGCTTTTACTTTTTAGTAAAAGCCAGGTTTTTTATTTATCTTAAAAATGAATGTTTGTTCATTCAGTGTGTACAAATGAACGTTTCAGAAAAACTTTTTGAACTGCTGTAAACCCTTATTACATCAATAATGAAAACGCATTCAAATATTCTGTTTAGTCTAAATTGTCTAAAAAAATCTTGAAAAGTGGTTGACTATGCATAGAAATGGGCGTAAGATAGTCCTCAAATATAAGTTTTCTAAAAATTTTAATTAATTGTAATTAA
Organism: Priestia sp. P5_B4; assembly: GCF_056400385.1. NCBI lineage: Bacteria > Bacillati > Bacillota > Bacilli > Caryophanales > Bacillaceae > Priestia > Priestia sp. P5_B4. The sequence continues at coordinate 27,720 of NZ_JBFULJ010000012.1, read as the reverse complement.
TTTAAAATATGATGTGTAAAGCATTGTTCAAAAAGCATATAGCGTTTTAAAACGTTGAAGAGGATAAGTAGTTTTGATGTTTAGGTATCAACAGAGAGTCGGGTTGCTGGAAGCCGATGTTACCAACTCAAAATGAACTCACCTCAGAGTGTCACCCTGAAATTCAGTAAGGGCGACCGAGTGTACTTCCAAAGCACTCGTTATCAAAAAGAATGTACAGTATACATTCATAAGGTAATCATTACGATTACAAACGAGGGTGGTACCGCGTAAAGTACAAAAGACTTTTCGCCCCTTGACCTATATCATTTGATAGGGTCTATTTAGGGGTGAGAAGTCTTTTTTCTTTTATCTAGAAAACGAAAGGATGAGAAAAGTGGGAGCCAATATGCAAACGAAAGAACCTGTAAGCACTGGGGCACAAATGAATGGAGCTGACATGTTGATTGAATCTCTAAGAAGAGAAAATGTTGACGTCATCTTCGGTTACCCAGGGGGAGCCGTTTTACCGATTTACGATAAGCTATATGGTTCAGGAATGTTTCACGTACTTGCTCGTCACGAACAAGGTGGAATTCACGCAGCAGAAGGGTACGCAAGAATTTCAGGCAAACCCGGTGTAGTTATCGCAACAAGTGGTCCTGGTGCAACAAATATCGTAACAGGTTTGGCAGATGCGATGATTGACTCACTTCCTTTAGTTGTTTTTACTGGTCAAGTAGCTTCAAGTGTAATTGGTTCTGACGCGTTCCAAGAAGCAGATGTATTAGGGATCACAATGCCAATTACAAAACATAGCTATCAAGTACGCAATATCAGCGATATGCCGAGAATCATCAAAGAGGCATTTCATATTGCGACAACAGGAAGACCTGGTCCAGTCTTAATCGACATTCCAAAAGATATGGCACAGGGTGATGGAACATTTAATTACGAAGGAGAAATTGATTTACCTGGCTATCAGCCAACTTATTTTCCAAATCAGCTGCAGGTTAAAAAATTAACAGACGCAGTAGCAGCTGCAAAACAACCTGTTATCCTAGCAGGCGCGGGAGTGCTATTGAGTAAAGGTTCAGAAGAATTAAAAAATTATGCTGAGCGTCAAAATATTCCCGTTATTAATACGCTTTTAGGATTGGGCTGTTTTCCTGCAGATCATCCGCTTCATTTAGGAATGGCTGGCATGCACGGAACGTACACAGCAAACATGGCAATTTATGAGAGTGATCTTCTCATTAGTATCGGTGCACGCTTTGATGACCGAGTAACAGGTAACTTAAAGCATTTTGCACCAAATGCAAAAATTGCGCACATTGACATCGACCCAGCGGAAATTGGAAAGAATGTTCCAACCAAGATTCCAATTGTTGGAGATGCAAAAGAAGTATTGAAGCAATTGCTTCTGCAAGAAGGAGAAGTTGGAGATTATACGAAATGGCATGAGAAATTAGCGGCGTGGAAGCAAGAATATCCATTATGGTATCAGAACTCAGCGGACGTGTTAAAACCACAAAAAGTAGTTGAGTTGCTTCACAAGTATACAAATGGAGATGCCGTGGTTACAACGGACGTTGGGCAACATCAAATGTGGGTAGCTCAATACTACACATTTAATAATCCAGATCGATGGGTAACTTCAGGTGGTCTTGGCACTATGGGCTTTGGATTACCTTCTGCAATCGGCGCTCAGCTGGCAAACAAAGATAAAACAGTTGTAGCAGTCGTTGGTGACGGTGGATTTCAAATGACGCTTCAAGAATTAGGAGTTATTAGAGAATTAAATTTACCTGTAAAAGTGGTTGTACTTAACAATCAGTCGCTTGGTATGGTTCGTCAGTGGCAAGAAATCTTCTATGAAGAACGCTACTCACACTCTTTAATTCCGAATCAGCCTAATTTAATGAAGCTTGCAGAAGCTTATGATATCAAAGGTTTACAAGCTTCTACTGAAGAAGAAGCGCATGCGGCTTTGAAAGAAGCAATGGAAACAGATGGACCTGTTCTACTAAATTTCTTTGTCGCACCTAAAGAAAACGTATATCCAATGGTTGCACCTGGAAAAGGATTACATGAAATGGTAGGGGTGAAACCATGAAGCGAATTATTACAGCAACTGTATTAAACCGTGCGGGTGTATTAAATCGCGTGACGGGGTTATTTACAAAAAGAAATTTCAATATTGAGAGTATTTCGGTAGGTCACACTGAATCTGAAGATGTATCACGCATGACATTTGTTGTGAACGTAGAGCATGATAACGCTGCTGAACAAGTGATTAAGCAGTTAAATAAGCAGATTGACGTGTTGAAGGTTCAAGATATTACGGATCAAGCGGTGGTATCAAGAGAGCTTGCTTTAATGAAAGTAGCCTCTACGCCAGCGAGCCGTAACGAACTTTATGCAGTAATTGAACCTTTCCGTGCAACCATCATTGATGTAAGCCGCGACAGCTTGATTATTCAAGTAACAGGTGAATCCAGCAAGATTGAAGCGATGATTGATCTGCTTCAGCCTTATGGATTAAAAGAAGTAACGCGCACGGGAACAGTAGCTGTTCCGCGCGGTACGCAAAAAGCGGCAGCCAAACTTTCATCAATCATTTAATTCTAGCTAGTTACTAACCAAGTAAACTATATAAAACTATATAAACTAAGAGGAGAGATTTATTATGACAAAGGTATATTATAACGGAGATGCAAAGGATCAATTATTACAAGGTAAAACAGTAGCAATCGTAGGCTATGGTTCACAAGGTCATGCCCATGCACAAAACTTACGCGACAGCGGAGTAAACGTGGTAGTAGGATTACGTAAAGGTAAATCATGGGACCAAGCAGAGCAAGACGGTTTCACTGTATTATCTGTAAAAGATGCAGTTCAACAAGCAGAAGTAGTAATGGTATTACTTCCAGATGAGTATCAGCCAAAAGTTTATAACGAAGAAATTCTTCCAGGACTAAAACCAGGAAAATCTTTAGTATTTGCTCACGGTTTCAACATTCACTTTAACCAAATCGTAGCACCTGAATTCGTTGACGTATTCTTAGTAGCTCCAAAAGGTCCTGGTCACCTTGTAAGAAGAACGTATGAAGAAGGAGCTGGCGTACCGGCGTTATTCGCAGTATTCCAAGATGTAACTGGAGAAGCAAAAGACGTAGCGTTAGCTTATGCTAAAGCAATCGGTTCAGCTCGTGCGGGTGTGTTAGAAACAACATTTAAAGAAGAAACAGAAACAGATCTTTTCGGTGAGCAAGCAGTACTTTGCGGTGGTTTAACTTCATTAGTTAAAGCTGGTTTTGAAACGCTTGTAGAAGCTGGCTACCAACCGGAAGTTGCATATTTTGAGTGTTTACACGAATTAAAATTAATTGTTGACCTTATGTATGAAGGCGGAATGGAAGGCATGCGTTATTCAATCTCTGATACAGCTCAATGGGGTGACTTCGTTTCAGGACCACGCGTTGTAGATGAGCGTTCAAAAGAACAAATGAAAAAAGTGCTTGAAGATATCCAAACAGGTAAATTTGCAAAAGGCTGGATCCTAGAAAACCAAGCAAATCGTCCGGAATTTACAGCTATCAATAACCGTGAAAACGAACATTTAATTGAAAAAGTTGGCGCTCAATTACGTGAAATGATGCCATTTGTTAAAAAACAAAAGAAAGAAGCGGTGATCGCTAGTGCAAAAAATTAAACTATTTGACACGACGCTACGCGATGGTGAACAGTCACCTGGAGTCAATTTGAACCTACAAGAAAAGCTTGAAATTGCTAAGCAGTTAGAGCGATTAGGTATCGACATCATTGAAGCCGGATTTCCCGCTTCTTCAAAAGGTGATTTTCAATCCGTAAAAGAAATTGCGTCTATTGTCAAAAATTCTTCTGTAACAGGCCTTGCAAGGTCTGTTACAAAAGATATTGACATTGCATGGGAAGCGTTAAAAGAAAGTGCAGAACCAAGACTGCATGTTTTTATCGCTACTTCCGAAATTCATATGCAGCATAAATTGAAAAAAACACCTGATGAAGTACTTGAAACAGCAGTGGAAATGGTGAAGTACGCAAGTGAAAAATTCCCGGTTGTTCAATGGTCTGCTGAAGATGCATGTCGAACAGATTTACCGTTTTTAGCTAGAATTGTAGAAGCCGTTATTGATGCTGGTGCAAAAGTCGTTAATATTCCAGATACAGTAGGATTTATCACTCCTGGTGACTATCAATCAGTATTTAATTACTTAAAAGAACATGTGTCAAATATTCATAAAGTTGATTTGTCAGCTCACTGTCACGATGACTTAGGGCTAGCTGTGGCCAATTCAATGGCTGCGATTGAAGCAGGAGCTACTCAAATTGAAGGAACGATTAACGGAATCGGAGAACGTGCGGGTAACGCAGCTCTTGAAGAAGTAGCACTTGCGCTTCATGTCCGTCAAGATTTCTATCAAGCGAGCACAGGTCTTATCTTGCCTGAAATTAAGCGTACGAGTGACATTATCAGTAAGCTTACCGGAATGAATATTGCACCAAATAAAGCAATTGTCGGAAAAAATGCTTTTGCTCATGAATCAGGTATTCACCAAGATGGCGTCTTAAAAAATCCGTTAACATATGAGATTATTTCCCCAGAACTTGTGGGTGTTAAACAAAATCCAATTGTGCTTGGTAAACACTCAGGCCGTCATGCGTTCCGTACACGCTTAGTAGAGCTTGGATTTACATTGAAAGATACAGAAGCAAACGTGCTTTTTGAGAAGTTTAAAGACTTAGCAGATAAGAAAAAAGACATTACCGATGATGATTTATTGGCATTAGTCATTCAAAAGCAAGTTAGCAAAGACAGTGAATATAAGCTTGAAAGTCTGCAAGTTCAGTATGGTACGAACAATATTCCAACGGCTACGATTACCCTTCGCAAAGAAAACGGCGAAGAGATTCAAGAAGCAGCTACGGGATCTGGAAGCGTGGAAGCTATCTATAATACGCTGCAGCGCTGTGTTGAACAAGATGTAAAACTATTAGACTATCGTATTCAGTCTATTAACGGTGGGCCGGACGCACTGGCTGAAGTATTTGTGAAGGTTGAAAGCGAAGGAACTGAAGCAAGCGGACGCGGAGTAGCATTTGACGTATTAGAATCGTCAGCGAAAGCATATCTGAACGCCATTAATCGTTTAATTGCTATTCAGCAGCATCGTACAAAGCAAGAAGTAATGTGAACTGAAGGGAGAGACCACCATGACAAAAAAAGTCGCTGTATTACCGGGTGATGGCGTAGGAACAGAAGTAACAAAAGGCGCTGTTGCCGTTTTAAAAGCAATTGGAGAGCGCTTTGATCATCAATTTGAGTTTACGTATGGACTAATTGGCGGAGCTGCAATTGATGAGGCGGGCACACCTCTTCCAGAAAGTACAATTGAGACTTGTAAGCAGGCGGATGCTGTATTACTTGGATCGGTTGGAGGGCCAAAATGGGATCGTAACCCTTCACATTTGCGACCGGAAAAAGGTTTGCTAGCTATTCGAAAAGAACTGGATTTATATGCTAATCTTCGTCCGGTGACGTTTTATGATAGCTTAGCGGATGCCTCTCCTCTGAAAAAAGAATACATTGAAGGTGTTGACTTCATTATCGTCCGTGAGCTAACAGGAGGCTTATATTTTGGTAAGCCTAGCGAGCGCCGAACAGAAGGAAATGAAGAAACAGTTGTCGACACATTATTTTATAAGCGTACAGAAATAGAAAGAATTATTCGCCAAGCATTTGATACGGCTGTAAATCGACGTAAAAAAGTAACGTCTGTTGATAAAGCGAATGTGCTTGAGTCTAGTAGAGTGTGGCGTGAAGTAGCTGAAGAAGTAGCAAAAGACTACCCGGATGTAGAGCTTGAGCATATGCTTGTAGATTCAGCTGCTATGCAGTTAATTCGTAATCCGAAGTATTTTGATGTAGTGGTAACTGAAAATATGTTTGGTGATATTTTGAGTGATGAGGCTTCTATGCTGACAGGATCGTTAGGAATGTTGCCATCTGCGAGCTTAACGGCTGATGGTCCGTCTCTATACGAACCGGTTCACGGTTCTGCACCAGATATTGCTGGTCAAAACAAAGCTAATCCGATTGCTGCTATTTTATCTGCAGCAATGTTGCTTAGACATTCGTTTGGATTAGAAAAAGAAGCAGCAGTGATTGAACAAGCAGTTGAAAGTGTATTACATGCAGGTCATCGAACAGCTGACTTAGCAGACGGTAATCATTATTTAGGTACCGATAAAATGGTGGAGGCGATAACTGCGGTAATTGCCAATGATTCTGCCATTTCAAGCATTATGACAGCTTACAGTTAATCATGCGTTTCTCACGTTTTGTGAGAAACGTTTTTCATAATCAGAAAGGAGGAGCAGTATGAAACCAAAAACAATTATTGATAAGCTTTGGGAACAACATGTTGTACGTCGAGAAGAGGGGAAGCCGGACTTATTATATATCGATCTTCATCTTATTCATGAAGTAACGTCTCCTCAAGCATTTGAAGGTCTTCGCGTGGCAAATCGCCAAGTGAAGCGTCCAGACTTAACGTTTGCTACAATGGATCACAACATTCCAACGGTTGACCGTTTTAATATTAAAGATCCAATTGCAAAGAAACAAGTAGACAAACTATCTGAAAACTGTCATGAGTTTGGTGTGAAGCTTTTAGATTTAACAAGTGAAGAGCAAGGAATTGTGCATATCATTGGACCGGAATTAGGATTAACTCAGCCTGGAAAAACCATTGTGTGCGGAGATAGTCATACATCTACTCACGGTGCATTTGGAGCGCTTGCTTTTGGGATAGGAACGAGTGAGGTAGAGCATGTTTTAGCAACACAAACGCTATGGCAAGCGAAACCAAAAACGCTACAAGTGAAAGTGAATGGCAAAAAGCAGCCTGGCGTTTATGCTAAGGACATTGTGTTAGCAATAATTCAAAAATTCGGCGTGAATTTTGGAACGGGTTCAATCGTGGAATTTACGGGCGAATGTATTCGCGATCTTTCAATGGAAGAGCGCATGACCATTTGTAATATGTCTATTGAAGCCGGTGCAAAAGCTGGTTTAATCAGTCCAGACGATGTCACGTTCTCTTATATTAAAGGACGTCAGTATGCTCCTAAAGGAGAACAGTTTGAAAAAGCAGTGGAAGCTTGGGCAGCTTTAGCAACAGATGAAGGTGCAACGTACGATGAAACGCTGGAAATTGATGCAGATACAATTGAACCTGTTGTAACATGGGGAACAAACCCGGCGATGAGTTCTTATGTTAGCAAGCAAGTTCCTACATTAGAAGAGTGTAAAACAGAAGCTGAGAGAAAGTCTTTGTCACGAGCACTTGAGTATATGGGCTTACAGCCTGGCATGGCAATAGAAGAGATTCCAGTTCAGCATGTATTTATCGGTTCATGTACGAATGCTCGTTTGTCTGATCTTCGTGACGTGGCAGCCTTTATTAAAGGAAAGAAAGTGTCACCAGATGTGCGAGCGATCATTGTACCAGGTTCTCAAAAAGTAAAGCGAGTGGCTGAAGAAGAAGGGTTATCTGCTATTTTTATTGAAGCAGGTTTTGATTGGAGAGACTCAGGCTGCAGCATGTGTCTAGGTATGAACTCTGACTTAGTTCCACAAGGCGAACACTGTGCGTCCACTTCTAACCGCAATTTTGAAGGACGTCAAGGAAAAGGCGCCAGAACGCATTTAGTAAGCCCGGTAATGGCAGCAGCAGCAGCGGTATATGGACATTTTGTTGATGTGCGCAAACTACAAGAACAAGCGGTGCGATAAGGAGGAGAACACAGATGAATGCTTTTACAATCCACACAGGGAAAGTAGCAGGTCTCGACCGAGCAAACGTAGATACTGATCAAATTATCCCAAAGCAATTTTTGAAAAGAATTGAGCGTACTGGGTTTGGCCAATTTCTATTTTTTGATTGGCGATATAATGAAGATGAAACGTTAAATGAAACGTTTGAATTAAATCAGCCTCAAAATCAAGGAGCAACAATTCTTGTAGCTGACGAGAACTTCGGATGTGGTTCGTCACGTGAACATGCGCCATGGGCGCTTTTAGACTATGGGTTTCGTGCCATTATCGCACCTTCATTTGCGGATATTTTTAAACAAAACTGTCTAAAAAATGGTATTTTACCTATTGTTTTACCAAAAGAAGATGTTTCCTATTTAATGAAAGAGTCTCAAAGTGATTCTTACGCCTGTACAATCGATCTTCATCAGCAAAAAATTACCGATGAAGCAGGCTTTGAACGTACGTTTGATATCAATGGCCATTGGAAATATATGCTTGTTAACGGATATGATGAAATTGGCTATACGCTTTCTTTTGAAGACGACATTTCTGCTTATGAAGCAAAAACGGTAAGATATTAACCAAAAATCGAGCAAAATGATGATTTTGCTCGATTTTTTTGCGTTCCGTTAACCGAATTGCTAAACTGTAAAGCAAATGGACCGCGAAGTGGGGAGAAAACATGTCGAATGAACAACAAAACAAAATTGTAGCTTTTCCTCTATTAAAAGAACGGTTGGTTGAAAAAGCTACAGATCATATGCAGCACAAGCAGTTTCAAGAAGCACTTCCTTTATTTGAGCAGGCCTACGAACTTGATAATAAGCATCATGAAATTTTACTTGGTCTTGTTATTTGTCACGTGGAGCTCGGTGATGCAGGCATAGCTAAAGAATTGTGTGAGCAAATGCTGAAAGAAGATATTGGCGATTATTATCATAATTTGCAAATGTACCTCATGGTGTTAATTCAGCTTGGTCACTATCATGAAGGATATGTCACTCTACAAGCAGTTATTCAAGAACACAAACTCCCTTCTGAACATGCTGAACAGCTTTATCAGCTATTGGAGTTCTGCAAGAATAGAATGAATCAAGAACAAGTCATAGAAGAACAAACAGAAGAAGAACAGCTAGAGCAGTTTAAATCATTCACAGCTCTAGACAATATTCAAGATCAGCTTGAATGGGTTCATTCATTAAAAACAAAGAGAATTGAAAAGCAGCGCTTCTTTCTGGAACAGCTATTTTCATCTGAAGCTGTTCACCCTATCGTAAAAACAGTCGCTTTAAAAACAGTCATGGAAGAAGAAGTAGACATTGATTTTATGATTAGTAAGTTTGGAGAGACGAAAAAAGTAAATGCGCTTCAGCTTCAACGAACAACACCGTATTTGTTTGCCGAGCAAGTAGAAGCGCAGCTGACGGAAAAGCTGGAGCATGAAAATCCTACATTGCTGCAGGTTGCCGTTGAAATATGGCAGCGTCATTTATTTATTACATTTCCGTTTTTACCGGGTGATAATGTAAAACTTTGGACAGAAGCGGTGTATGCTGTTAGTCTGATGATGCAAGGAGAAGAGTCAGATGCAGCTATAGCAGAGGAAGATGGAAGTTTCTCCGCAGCTGAATTAAGAAAGGCAATTAAAGAGCTAAAAGAAATTGAAGAAATTTCTTTTATATAAAATGTGGTGTTTAGTTGAAACGTCATTGTTGTATGTTATAATATAATGGTTGTAAAATGCACTTAAATACGTATAGTAGAATTTCATCTTTACATTACATTCCTACTTACTTTAAAGTAATAGGGAGTTAAATAGATAATGATTGAGGGTTGAACTGATAGGCTATCTGCATTATCTAGTTTAGAAATCACTACTTAAAATGATTTTGGAGGGAAACATTCATGTCTGCAAAATGGGAAAAACAAGAAGGAAATCAAGGCGTTTTAACAGTAGAAGTTGAAGCTGCTGAGTTTGATAAAGCCTTAGATAAAGCATTCACAAAAGTTGTAAAACAAGTAAACGTACCAGGGTTCCGTAAAGGTAAAATGCCTCGTCCACTTTTCGAAAAACGTTTTGGCGTAGAATCTTTATACCAAGATGCACTAGATATCTTATTACCTGAAGCTTACAGCAATGCAATTGTTGAAGCTGGTATCGAGCCGGTTGATCGTCCAGAAATCGATGTTGAAACAATCGAAAAAGGACAACCTCTAGTTTTCACTGCTAAAGTAACTGTTAAGCCTGAAGTTAAATTAGGCGAATACAAAAACTTAGAAGTAGAAAAAGTAGATACAACTGTAACAGACGAAGACGTTGAAGCTGAATTAAAAACACTTCAAGAGCGTCACGCTGAACTAGTTGTTAAAGAAGAAGGAACTGTAGCTGAAGGTGATACAGCTGTAATCGACTTTGAAGGTTTCGTTGATGGCGAAGCATTCGAAGGCGGAAAAGGCGAAAACTATTCTTTAGAAATCGGTTCTAACACATTCATCCCTGGCTTTGAAGAGCAACTAGTTGGTCTTGAAGTAGGCGCTGAAAAAGAAGTGGAAGTAACATTCCCTGAAGAGTATCACGCTGAAGAGCTAGCTGGTAAAGCTGCTAAATTCAAAGTGAAATTACACGAAATCAAATCTAAAGAGCTTCCAGCTTTAGACGATGAGTTTGCAAAAGACGTAGATGAAGAAGTAGAAACTTTAGAAGCGTTAAAAGCAAAAACAAAAGAAAAATTACAAAGCGATAAAGAGAATCAAGCGGAATCAGCTCTTCGCGACACTTTAGTAGAAAAAGCTGCTGAAAATGCTGAAGTAGAAATTCCAGAAGCAATGTTCAACACTGAAATGGATCGTATGATGCAAGAGTTTGAACAACGTTTACAAATGCAAGGTCTTAACCTTGAACTTTACTTCCAATTCTCAGGTCAAGATGAAAAAGCTCTTCGCGACCAAATGCGTCCGGATGCTGAAAAGCGTGTGAAAATCAACTTAACGCTAGAAGCTATTTCAAAAGCTGAAAATCTTGAAGTAAGCGAAGAAGAAGTAGAAAAAGAATTAGAAAACATGGCAGGAATGTACAACATGCCTGTCGAAGAAATTAAGAAAGTGCTTGGCAGTCTTGATAGCATTAAAGAAGACATGAAAGTACGTAAAGCAGTTGAATTTCTTGTAGAAAACAGCAAAGCTGTTGCATAATAGTAAGTAAGAAACAAGGCGCGACTTGATCGTGCCTTGTTTTATAAACTTCAATAGTTTTTTTATATCATAACCAACACCGTAGAAGCAGCTTTAACCCATTGTTTGAAATCCGTGGTTATGAAATAGGCCCAATAAGAGGACACTATATAATAGCAGATCTCCATTCTGTTATGCTCATCAACAACATATACATAAAACGTTTTAGTATCTATTCAAGAAAATGTATGGTAAAATGCAATACAAATCTTTTCATAGCGCTTTTACTATGTAATAAAGAGGGGCATTTACCTACAAATAGATGAGTTGTTCATGTTGTTGGGCTATAGCGCGGATAGAAATCAGCTTCGAGCACTTTAGTAAATACTACAAGGGGTGAAAATTATGTTTAAATTTAACGATGAAAAAGGGCAGTTAAAATGCTCATTTTGTGGTAAAACACAAGAACAAGTACGCAAGTTAGTTGCGGGTCCAGGTGTTTACATATGCGATGAATGTATTGAACTTTGCACGGAAATCGTAGAAGAAGAGTTAGGTACAGAAGAAGAAGTAGAATTTAAAGATGTACCAAAACCAAAAGAAATTCGTGACATTTTAGATGAGTATGTAATTGGTCAAGAGGATGCGAAAAAATCGTTATCCGTTGCGGTATACAACCATTACAAACGAATCAATTCAAACAGTAAAATTGATGACGTTGAGTTATCAAAAAGTAATATTGCATTAATTGGACCTACAGGAAGCGGTAAAACTTTACTAGCTCAAACATTGGCTCGTATTTTAAACGTACCGTTTGCGATTGCAGATGCAACATCTCTAACAGAAGCGGGTTATGTAGGAGAAGATGTTGAAAACATCTTATTAAAATTAATTCAATCAGCTGATTACGATGTGGAGAAAGCTGAAAAAGGCATCATCTACATCGATGAAATTGATAAAGTAGCGCGTAAGTCTGAAAATCCATCTATTACACGTGATGTATCAGGTGAAGGTGTGCAGCAGGCTCTTCTTAAAATCTTAGAAGGTACTGTAGCAAGCGTTCCTCCTCAAGGTGGACGCAAACACCCTCATCAAGAATTTATTCAAATTGATACAACAAATATCTTATTTATTTGCGGTGGTGCATTTGACGGAATCGAACCTATTATTAAGCGTCGTCTAGGTAAAAAAGTAATTGGTTTCGGTTCAGAAACAAAACAACAAGACTTTACAGAAAAAGAGTTACTAGCAAAAGTATTACCGGAAGATTTATTGAAATTTGGTTTAATTCCAGAGTTTATTGGTCGTTTACCGGTTACTGCTAGCTTAGTGCCTCTTGATGAAGAAGCGCTAGTTGAGATTTTAACAAAACCGAAAAATGCACTAGTGAAACAATATCAAAAAATGCTTGAACTTGATGACGTTGAACTTGAGTTCGAAGACGAGGCTTTAGTAGAAATTTCTAAAAAAGCAATCGAGCGTAAAACAGGTGCTCGTGGTCTACGTTCAATCATTGAAGGTATTATGTTAGATGTAATGTTTGATCTTCCTTCACGTGATGATATTACAAAATGTATTATCACAGGTGAAACTGTTCGTGATCAAGCGGCTCCTAAGTTCGTATTAGAAGACGGATCTACTATTCAAGAAGGCAGCAAAACATCAGCATAAAAAAAGCCGGGTACTCAAATTGAGTACCCGGCTTTTTTCTGTTGATGAAGCACAACTAAATTTTACTTTTTACTAGAATCTTGTTTATTCCTACTGTTGCAGGGAGATAATAACTGATAATTATCTTACTAAACTGCGCAGGAGGTTTATCTATGAACTGGACGAATATTGCCTTAATGGTCCAACTCTTTTTTGGTATCATCATTGGCTTATATTTTTGGAATTTATTACGCAATCAACGTACGCAAAAAGTCTCAATTGACCGGGATTCAAAGAAAGAAATGGAGCAATTGCAGAAAATGAGAGCCATCTCTTTAACTGAGCCGCTTGCCGAACGTGTGAGGCCGTCTAGCTTCTCCGATATTGTCGGACAAGAGGATGGAATTCGGTCACTAAAGGCGGCCCTTTGCGGCCCTAATCCACAGCACGTGATTGTATATGGGCCGCCTGGAGTAGGAAAAACCGCAGCAGCACGTCTAGTGTTAGAAGAAGCAAAAAAAAATAAAAAATCACCTTTCAAACAATCGGCTGTATTTGTAGAGTTAGATGCAACTACGGCGCGTTTTGATGAGCGAGGCATTGCTGATCCTTTGATTGGGTCTGTTCATGATCCTATTTACCAAGGAGCAGGTGCCATGGGCCAAGCTGGAATTCCGCAGCCAAAACAAGGAGCGGTTACAGATGCACACGGGGGAATTTTATTTATTGATGAAATTGGAGAGCTCCATCCTATTCAGATGAATAAGCTGTTAAAGGTTCTAGAAGATCGAAAAGTGTTTATGGAAAGCGCCTATTACAGCGAAGAAAACACACAAATCCCAACACATATTCACGATATTTTTCAAAATGGGTTGCCAGCAGACTTTCGTTTGATTGGTGCGACGACTAGAACGCCTAATGAAATTCCGCCTGCCATTCGTTCCAGATGCGTAGAGGTATTTTTCCGTGAGCTTGATCGCGACGAAATTATTACAGTTGCAAAAAAAGCAGCAAATAAAGTAAGAATGGATATATCAGAAGAAGGTTTATCTCTGTTTTCTACATATGCACGCAATGGACGTGAAACGGTTAATATGATGCAAATTGCGGCTGGGTTAGCGATATCAGAGGAACGAACGGACATTAAAAATGAAGATATTGAATGGATTGTTCATTCTAGTCAACTGTCTCCAAGGCACGATCCGAAAATTGCAGATGAGGAAAAAGTGGGACTTATTAATGGATTAGCAGTGTACGGGCCCAACTCTGGAGCACTTTTAGAAATTGAAGTCAAAGCGATTCCTGCAAAAGAGAAAGGGAACATTATTATTACAGGTATCGTTGAAGAGGAAAGTATAGGGACTCAAGGGAAGTCTATTCGCCGTAAAAGTATGGCTAAAAGCTCAATTGAAAATGTCATAACGGTTCTTCGTTCAATGGATGTTCCAGCCGATGAGTATGATATTCATGTAAACTTTCCGGGAGGCGTGCCAATTGATGGACCTTCTGCTGGTATTGCGATGGCAACAGGGATCTACTCAGCGATTTATGAAGTGCCAATTAAACATACGGTAGCAATGACAGGAGAAATTGGTCTGCACGGCAACGTAAAACCAATTGGCGGTGTGATTCCAAAAATCAAGGCAGCAAAACAAGCAGGCGTTCAGACGGTGATTGTGCCAAAGGAAAATATGAATGCAATGGTAGAAAAGGTAAAAGGTATCGATATTATTCCTGTCCATCATTTAACAGAGGTGTTTGAACAAGCGCTATTGTCTGTACATGAGCATGTTGCACATTTGTCGGTAGATCCAGCTATTTCAAATAGAGAATCTAGCTAATTCTATCATGATAATTAAAAATTAATGGTCAGATGAATATTCATCGCCTTTTTCGCGTATAAAACCTTTATACACAGCCAACGAAAAAGGCGTTTTTTTATGAAAAGAGCTTAAAAAGATATGTTTTGCCTTTTAATTCTTTCTCATGGTACAATTAGTAATTACTATTGTTAGACATGTGTATACAAATGAGATAAAATTGTTAAAAGAATTCACACTTTACATACTTTAATTGACGAGCATTGGAGGTGTTCATTGCATGGCAGAAAAAGAAAAATTGACAATGCCGCTATTGCCTTTACGAGGTTTGATCGTCTATCCGACAATGGTGCTTCATTTAGATGTTGGGCGAGATAAATCTGTGCAAGCATTAGAAAAAGCAATGATGGATGATCACTTAGTTTGTTTAGTATCACAAAAAGATATGGGTATCGATGAGCCAACAAAAGAGGATTTATATAGAACCGGTACGTTAGCAAAAATTAAACAAATGCTAAAGCTGCCGAATGGAACGATGCGCGTCTTGGTAGAAGGACTAAATCGCGTAACCGTTACAGAATTTGAAGACAGCGAAGAATATTTTGTTGTGCACGTGGAAAAGCAAAACGAAGAACATCAGGTTGATGTAGAAGATAAAGCGCTGATGCGCACGCTTTTAGACTATTTCGAACAATACATAAAACTTTCCAAAAAGGTGTCCGTTGAAACTCTTTCAACCGTAAGCGACATTGAAGAACCAGGAAGATTAGCGGATATTGTAGCCTCTCATTTACCAATAAAAATTCAGCTTAAACAAGAAATTTTAGAAATAACTGATGTGAAGGAAAGATTAAATACGATCATTTCTCATATTCAAGACGAGCAAGAAGTTTTGCAGCTGGAGAAAAAAATTGGACAGCGTGTAAAGAAATCAATGGAACGCACTCAGAAAGAGTATTATCTTCGTGAGCAAATGAAGGCGATTCAAAAAGAGCTTGGAGACAAAGAAGGAAAGACAGGAGAAGTAGCAACACTTCGCGAAAAAATTGAAGCAAGTGGGATGACGGACCATGTCAAACAAGTGGCGTTTAAAGAATTGGATCGCTATGAAAAAATTCCTGCTACCTCCGCTGAAAGCTCAGTCATTCGAAATTATATCGAGTGGTTGATTGCGCTACCTTGGACAAATGAAACGGAAGATACGCTCAATATTCATAATGCTGAACAAGTGCTGAACGATGAGCACTATGGCCTTGAAAAAGTGAAGGAACGCGTATTAGAATATCTAGCTGTGCAGCAGTTGACAAAATCTCTTAAAGGCCCTATTTTATGTTTAGCAGGACCTCCTGGCGTAGGGAAAACATCCCTAGCCCGTTCAATTGCCACGTCTCTAGATCGTCATTTTGTACGAGTGTCTCTAGGCGGCGTGAGAGATGAGTCAGAAATCCGCGGTCATCGTCGCACATACGTGGGAGCTATGCCTGGACGCATTATTCAAGGAATGAAAAAAGCAGGAACGATTAATCCGGTATTTCTGCTTGATGAAATCGATAAAATGTCAAATGATTTCCGTGGAGACCCGTCTTCTGCTTTGTTAGAAGTATTGGATCCTGAACAAAACCATAATTTCAGCGATCACTATATAGAAGAAACGTATGATTTATCAAAAGTGATGTTCGTGGCTACAGCCAATAACTTAGCTACGATTCCGGGGCCGCTGCGCGATCGAATGGAAATTATTCAAATTGCTGGTTACACGGAGCTGGAAAAACTTGAAATCGCGAAGCGTCACCTATTGCTGCGCCAACTAGAAAATCACGGATTGCAAAAGGGCAATTTGCAGATTCGCGATGACGCGTTAACAGCAATCATCCGTTTATATACGAGAGAAGCGGGTGTTCGTAACCTTGAACGCGAAATTGCTTCCATTTGTCGAAAAGCAGCTCGTATCGTAGTCTCTGGCGAGAAAAAACGCGTGGTGGTGACGGCCAAAACGCTTGAAGAATTCCTTGGCAAGCCTAGGTTCCGTTACGGACAGGCTGAGACGGAAGATCAAGTCGGCGTTGCTACAGGTCTTGCTTACACAACTGTAGGAGGAGACACGCTAGCCATTGAAGTAAGCTTGTCCCCTGGTAAAGGAAGACTAGTGCTAACTGGAAAACTTGGAGACGTGATGAAAGAATCAGCTCAGGCAGCATTTAGCTACGTGCGTTCAAATGCAGAGAAACTAGGAATTGATGAAAAGTTTTATGAAAAACATGATATTCATATCCATGTTCCAGAAGGAGCTGTACCAAAGGATGGACCTTCTGCAGGAATTACCATTGCCACTGCTCTAGTATCAGCACTAACGGGTAAACCAGTGCGTAGAGAAGTAGGAATGACAGGAGAAATTACACTAAGAGGTCGCGTATTACCAATCGGCGGTTTAAAAGAAAAGTCACTTAGTGCACATCGTGCCGGATTAACTAAAATATTAATCCCTCATGATAATGAACGTGATATTGAAGATATCCCTGACAGTGTACAAGAGGAATTAGACATCGTTCTTGTGTCACATGTGGACCAAGTATTGGAACATGCGCTAGTAGGAGAGGTAAAATGAAAGTAACTCAAGCCGATATTGTTATCAGTGCCGTACGCCCTGAACAATATCCTAAAGAAAACCTGCCAGAGTTTGCGTTAGCAGGCCGTTCAAATGTAGGAAAATCATCTTTTATTAACAAGATGCTCAATCGCAAAAGCTTAGCGCGTACGTCGTCTAAGCCCGGAAAAACTCAAACGCTTAATTTCTTTTTAATTAATGAAATCCTTCACTTTGTAGACGTACCTGGGTACGGGTTTGCAAAAGTGTCTAAAAAAGAGCGTGAAGCATGGGGGAAAATGATTGAAACGTATTTAACAAATCGTGAGCAGCTTAAAGCTGTGTTAATGATTGTTGATCTACGCCATGCTCCTTCAAAGGATGACGTTATGATGTATGAGTTTTTGAAGCACCATGACCTTCCCGTTATGGTTATTGCAACGAAAGCTGATAAAATTCCTAAAGGAAAATGGCAAAAGCACTTAAAAGTAGTGAGAGAAACGCTGGACTTAGATCCAAATGATGAATTAATTCATTTCTCATCTGAAACAGGTGAAGGAAAAGATAAAGCGTGGAAATCTTTGCAGTATCGCATGACTCACTAAACAAAGGAATAGAATCTAAAAAAATGGAACGTTTATCATCACTCTAACAGGAAGTGAGTCAAACGTTCCATTTTTTTAACTTGTTTACATAGATTACTTTCGTTTGAAAAATAATAAATATAGCCCAACTAGTAACAATAAAATAGGCCAGAAGGTTGTTAAATAATTTACGCCGTCTTCAACTTTTGGCAAAAATAGTTTAAGACGGTCTGAAAACATCATTAAAATGGCAATAATTAAAAGAGTGCCGCCTTGGAAAAAGCCTGATTTGGCTTTTCTAGCACTGAGTAAAAAGCTAATGGCCACCATAAAAACGACCATGCTAATATTCGTAGGCCAAAAGGGAATTTGTTCACTTACATAGAAATGAATACCTAAAGTGATTAATATGTAGCTTGCAAGCAAGTTTGAATGATCTTGAGATAAAGCAGACTCAGTTAACAGGGCTGCTCCTATTAAAATTAACAGTACAGGCCACGTGTATACCTTTGCTGCAATGCTCATATGTAGTTCATTCAGTAAGAAAAAGATTCCAAATCCAACTAGTAAGACACCAAAAAACATTGATTGCTTTTTCATAGTAACCTCCAGGTGTTTCAAAACAGAAAACGTGATAAAACGCTGCTTTTTTGATACAATTTATTACGGAATAACAGTTAATATCTTAACACATGTTTTCAAAGACTGTTCACATTTTTTTTTCGAATGACTTATAGAACATGTTATAATAGTTAGAGATAAGGCGAAGCTTACACCTGTGTAATGTACGCCGCTTTTTACGAATAGTAGAATGAAGAACGCCGGATTTTACGGGCAGTTATCTCACTGTAGCTCTTTGGGAATTTAGGGGTTACTGCCCGTCAAATTCGGATAAATAAGCACATTTCAATTATAGGGGGTATGTACAAATGCATATTATAGCAGTCGGCTTAAACTTTCGAACAGCCCCTGTTGAAATAAGAGAAAAGCTTAGTTTTAATGAGCAAGAACTAGCATCTGCCATGAAAACGTTAAGCGGCCAAAAAAGTATTTTGGAAAACATCATTGTTTCAACATGCAATCGTACGGAAATTTATGCTGTTGTTGATCAATTACACACGGGCCGTTATTATGTAAAAGCATTTTTAGCTGAATGGTTCGGAATAGATAAAGAAGAGTTCTCGCCTTATTTAACCATCTATGAAAATGATGGAGCCATCGAACATTTATACCGAGTAGCATGTGGATTAGATTCAATGGTGATTGGTGAAACACAAATTCTTGGACAAGTGCGTTCAAGCTTTTTGCTTGCTCAAGAAGAAGAAACAATTGGAACGGTTTTTAATCAGCTGTTTAAACAAGCTGTGACATTAGCCAAAAAAGCTCATCATGAAACAGAAATTGGTGCAAATGCAGTTTCTGTCAGCTATGCAGCCGTAGAGCTTGCTAAAAAGATTTTTGGAGACTTATCGTCCAAACATGTGTTGATTCTTGGTGCGGGAAAAATGGGTCAGCTTGCCGTACAGAATTTATATGGCAGCGGAGCTAAAAAAGTAACGGTAGTGAATCGAACATTTGAAAAGGCACAAGAGCTAGCAAACCGTTTTTCTGGAGAAGCCAAACCATTTGCTGATCTTCAACATGCTTTAAGCGAAGCAGATATCTTAATTAGTTCAACAGGGGCTAATGACTATGTAGTAACGAAACAAATGATGAGTGAAGCCGAGCGTACGCGTAAAGGTCGTCCATTGTTTATGGTAGACATCGCCGTTCCGCGTGACTTAGATCCAGAACTAGATGAGCTAGAGACGGTCTTTTTATATGATATCGACGATTTAAACGGGATTGTAGAATCCAATTTGCAAGAGCGTCAAAAAGCTGCGGATGAAATTGAAATTATGCTTGAAGCTGAAATTGTTGCTTTCAAGTCTTGGCTTGGTACATTAGGCGTTGTGCCTGTTATTTCTGCACTTCGTCAAAAAGCACTTACCATTCAAGCTGAAACGATGAAAAGCATTGATCGTAAGCTCCCAGATTTATCTGAGCGTGAGCGCAAAGTTTTAAATAAACATACAAAAAGTATAATTAATCAACTTCTTCGCGATCCAATTTTACACGCGAAAGAATTGGCTGGAGAGAAACATGCTGAAGAGTCTTTAGAGCTGTTCATGAAGATTTTTAATATTGAACAGGAAGTTGCTTTGCAAAAAGAAAAAGAAGAGCAGCTTCATACATCGATTACGTCTCATTCAGTAGCTTATCAGTCTTAAGTGAGGATTGAATAATGGTTGATATGGAATTAACCAGAATCTATGAATTGATTGTGATTTTATACGCGGCGAGCGTTTTATTATATTTTATTGATTTTGTACAAAATAACCGGAAGGCAAACTCGATAGCCTTCTGGTTACTTTCTATTGTGTGGGTTTTGCAAACAGCCTTTTTAATTTTACGAATGTTTGAGACGGGAAGGTTTCCTATTCTTACCGTTTCTGAAGGGCTGTATTTTTACGCGTGGGTCTTAATTACTCTTTCACTTGTGATTAATCGCCTGTTTCGCGTTGATTTTATGGTGTTTTTTACAAATGTGATTGGTTTCTTAATTATGGCTATTCATACGTTTGCTCCACTTGAAACATACACTGCTGTCCAGTCGGAGCGCCTTGTGTCAGAATTATTAATCATTCATATTACCATGGCTATTTTATCTTACGGCGCTTTTTCAGTCTCTTTTGTTTTTTCCGCTCTGTATCTTGTTCAGTATAATTTATTGAAAAAGAAGAAGTGGGGCAAGCGCTTGCTAAGAATTGAAGATTTAACAAAGCTAGATTACATGTCCTATGTATTAATTTTAATTGGTGTACCGCTGTTATTGCTTTCGTTAATCTTAGGAATCATATGGGCTTATATTAAATACGTAGATTTTCATTGGTACGATACAAAAGTGTTAGGTTCATTTTTAATGTTTGTTGCATACAGCGCTTACTTGTATGCTAGACTGCGTAGAGGTATTCAAGGAAAGGCAATCGCAATGTGGAATATTGGATTGTTCTTAGTCTTACTTATTAATTTCTTTTTATTTGGCAGTTTATCGAATTTTCACTTTTGGGGTTCGTAATTAGGAGGACAACATGCGAAAAATTATTGTCGGCTCTCGTCGAAGCAAACTTGCGTTAACACAGACCAAGTGGGTCATTGAACAGTTAAAAAAACAAGGTCTTCCTTTTGAGTTTGAAATTAAAGAAATGGTTACAAAAGGGGACCAAATTTTAAATGTAACACTGTCCAAAGTAGGCGGTAAAGGTCTTTTTGTAAAAGAAATTGAACAAGCCATGTTAGATGAAGAAATTGATATGGCCGTTCATAGTATGAAAGATATGCCAGCTGTTTTGCCAGAAGGATTAACGATTGGATGTATTCCTTTACGAGAAGATCATCGTGATGCGCTTATTTCAAAAAATGGTGAACGATTTGAGGAGCTGCCAAGCGGTGCTGTGATTGGGACAAGCAGCTTGCGTCGAGGGGCACAGCTTCTATCTATGCGTTCAGATATCGAAATTAAATGGATTCGAGGAAATATCGACACACGCCTAGAGAAATTAAAAAATGAAGATTACGATGCAATTATCTTGGCAGCTGCAGGGTTATCTCGTATGGGCTGGTCGAGAGATACGGTCACTCAGTACCTAGAGCCGGAAATAAGCGTTCCCGCTGTAGGACAAGGAGCTTTAGCTATCGAATGCCGAGAAAATGACCATGAATTATTATCGCTTCTTCAAGCTCTAAATCATGATGAAACCGCTCGTGCTGTTAGAGCTGAACGCGTATTTTTAAAAGAGATGGAAGGCGGATGCCAAGTGCCGATTGCGGGTTATGGGCGTATATTGAACGGCGGAAACATTGAGCTAACGTCGCTAGTCGCGTCTCCTGATGGCAAAACGATTTACAAAGAGCAAATTACGGGAAAAGACCCCGTTGCTATCGGTTCAGAAGCTGCTGAGCGCTTAACATCTCAAGGAGCTAAGCTTTTAATTGACCGTGTAAAAGAGGAGCTGGACAAATAATGAGTCATGAGGCTCCTCTTTTTTTAAAAAAAGTTTTGATTACAAGAGAAGCGAAGCAGGCTCATTCATTTGCAGCACAGATTAAAAAGCTTGGAGGCATACCTTTAAGCTTACCAGTCCTCACGTTCGCACGTTCTAACAATGAAAAAGAAGTGGAAGATGTCCTGCTGTCGATTGACTGTTTTGATTGGATTGTTTTTACAAGTCAAAACGGCATTTCTTTTTTCTTTGAATGGCTACAAGAGTTAAATATCAGTTGGAGTGCTTTAAAAAGATTAAAAGTGGCTGCGGTTGGAGAAAAAACCGCAAAATTGCTAGAAAAACATGATGTTAATGTGCAACTTGTTCCAAAAGAATACGTTGCGGAATCACTTCTTGAGTCGTTAAAAGCAAATGTGTCACATCACGAGCGAGTTCTCCTTGTACGAGGACAATTAGCCCGCTCTGTTTTAAAAGATGGCTTAAAAGAGTGTGAGGTAACAGATTTAGTTGTATATCAGACCATTCGAAATCAAGACTCTGAACGCTTGGTTAAGCAACATTTAGAAACAGGAATTGATGCCATTACTTTTACAAGTTCTTCTACAGTGAGATTTTTTGTCGAGTCAGTTAAAGATATTCCTAATTGGCTTGAGCTTATAAATAGAACCAAAGTTGTTTGCATCGGTCCTATTACGAGTCAGACAGCGAGCGAATATGGAATTAAGCATCTTGTTCCTGACACATACACAATAAATGGTATGATAGATATGTTGGTTAGTTGTTTTGAATAATAAAGGAGGATTTTAACATGAAAGATTTACAATTTACACGTCATCGTCGTCTTCGTAATTCTGTAAATATGCGTGCGCTTGTACGTGAAACACATTTACATGCTGAAGACTTTATATATCCTATTTTTATTGTAGAAGGTGAACAAAAAAGAAATGCTGTAAAATCAATGCCAGGTGTGGATCAAATTTCTTTAGACTACTTGAATGATGAAATCCAAGAGTTAGTCGATTTAGGAATCAAGTCAGCTATGGTATTTGGTGTTCCCGCTGAAAAAGATGCGGTCGGCTCACAGGCATACCATGACCACGGAATTGTCCAAAAAGGTATTCGTCAAATTAAAGAAAATTTTCCAGACTTTGTTGTTATCGCAGATACATGCTTATGTCAATACACAGATCATGGCCACTGTGGTGTAATTGAAGACGGAAAAATCTTAAACGATCCTAGCCTTGACTTATTAGCGCGTACAGCGGTCAGTCAAGCTAAAGCAGGAGCGGATATTATTGCGCCTTCAAACATGATGGACGGTTTCGTGGCAGCTATTCGCCACGGTCTAGACGAAGCTGGATTTGAAGATGTGCCCGTGATGTCTTATGCTGTTAAATATGCATCTGCTTTTTACGGACCATTCCGCGATGCAGCGCATTCTTCTCCTCAATTTGGAGACCGTAAAACATATCAAATGGACCCAGCCAATCGCTTAGAAGCACTTCGAGAAGCGGAATCTGATGTCGAAGAAGGAGCAGATTTCTTAATTGTAAAACCGGCTCTATCATATTTAGATATTATGCGCGATGTAAAAAATACGTTTAATTTACCGGTAGTAGCTTATAATGTGAGCGGTGAATATTCAATGATTAAAGCGGCAGCTCAAAACGGCTGGGTAAATGAAAAAGAGATTGTTCTTGAAAAATTAATTAGCATGAAGCGTGCAGGAGCGGATTTAATTGTAACGTATCATGCTAAAGACGCAGCACGCTGGTTATCTGACAAGTAATTAAGGAGGCTTACACATGAGAAGTTATGAAAAGTCAAAAGCAGCTTTTTTAGAAGCGCAGCAATTAATGCCGGGTGGAGTAAACAGTCCTGTTCGTGCATTTAAATCAGTAGATATGGATCCTATTTTTATGGAACGAGGAAAAGGCGCTACGATTTACGATATTGACGGCAACAAATATATTGACTACGTCTTATCATGGGGACCTTTAATTCACGGACATTCCAACGATCAAGTAGTTGAGGCAGTAAAAAAAGTAACGGAATCTGGTACAAGTTTTGGTGCACCAACATTAATTGAAAATGAGCTTGCTAAGGTTGTTATTGAGCGCGTTCCTTCAATTGAAATCGTCCGTATGGTGAGTTCAGGTACGGAAGCAACGATGAGCGCACTGCGTTTAGCACGTGGCTATACGGGCCGCAACAAAATTTTGAAATTTGAAGGCTGTTACCATGGACATGGTGACTCTCTTCTAATTAAAGCTGGCTCAGGCGTTGCAACGTTAGGCCTACCAGATAGCCCGGGAGTGCCTGAAGGAATCGCTAAAAACACGATTACAGTGCCGTACAATGATCTAGAAAGCGTACAATATGCTTTTAAAGAATTCGGAGATGACATTGCTGGAGTAATCGTTGAACCGGTAGCAGGAAATATGGGTGTGGTACCGCCTCAGCCAGGTTTCTTACAAGGGCTTCGTGATATCACATCAGAATATGGCTCACTGCTCATTTTTGATGAAGTAATGACAGGGTTCCGCGTAGCGTACAACTGTGCACAGGGATACTACAATATTATGCCTGACTTAACTTGCTTAGGAAAAGTAATCGGTGGCGGTTTACCAGTAGGTGCTTACGGTGGTAAAGCTGAAATTATGGAGCGAGTTGCACCAAGCGGCCCGATTTATCAAGCAGGTACATTATCAGGTAATCCGCTTGCGATGACAGCTGGATACGAGACGTTAACGCAGCTGACACCTCAATCCTACGATGAGTTCATTCGTAAAGCAGATCGCTTAGAAGAAGGATTGATGGCAGAAGCTGAAAAATATGATGTGCCGTTTACGGTAAACCGAGCTGGTTCAATGATCGGTTTCTTCTTTACAAACGAACAGGTAATAAATTACGAAACAGCGAAAACATCGAATTTAGATTATTTTGCAGCTTACTATCGTGAAATGGCTAATGAAGGCGTGTTTTTACCTCCTTCTCAATTCGAAGGAATGTTTTTATCAACTTCTCATACAGATGCAGACATTGAACATACAATTGCAGCAGCTGAAAAAGCCTTTTCGAAGTTACGTGGATAAACAGATAAATAAGATTGACTTTTATATCAAAGCTTACGGAGTATTCCGTAAGCTTTTTTAGTTTTAAAGACATATTTTAATTTATTTGTTCATACATCTTTAATGACCGCGCTATTACCTGGCGGGTGTTGGAAGGGGGAGAACAATTTGTCGCAGGATAATTTATCATGTCTGCGTTTTTCCGTAGAAGAATCAGTATGGTTTCAAAAAGGACAGGAAGTCTCACAACTTTTGTCTATCYCCTTAGAGCCTCAAGTATCTATTCAAGAATATGACCAATACGTGTCTATTCGAGGAGCATTACAATTAACAGGTGAATACGAAACGTACGAGGGAGAGCACTCGTTACGCGAATATACAAATGAGAATCAAGTGCAATCTATCTCTGTCCGTGAAGACGGAACGGCTGAATTATCACATCAATYTCCTGTTGATATTACCATTCCTAAAAATCGTATTCAAAGTATTGAAGACGTATATGTATCTATTGATTTATTTGATTATGAATTGCCAGACACAAATCAGCTGCAGCTAATGGCTGACTTGTCCATCACAGGATTGTACGGAGAACAGCATGAGGAACGAGAAGAAGAGGAAGAGTTTTCGGAGGAAGAGTTTTCGGAGGAACAGCACATCGTCTCTTATGAAGAAGTGGACGATGCTGAAGAGGTATATACTGAAAACGTTGCTCAAGAAGAAGAAGAACAAGAGTTTGACGTAAGCTATCGTAAAGCTCCCRCACTTTTAGAGGCAGAGGCTATTGAAGAAGAGCATTCAGAAGAGACCCCTAGTTATTTTTCATCTGTATTTAAAAAAGAATCTCGTGCTGAGCCGGTTGTGGAATATGAAGAGGAAGCATATGAACCATTTGAAGTCGAAGTGAAAAAAGAGGCCCAAATCGAGGAAGAAAGAGAAGACAATGTGATTGAACTGTTTCAGCTTCGTCAAGAGCAAGAAAGCTTCGAAAAATCGCAAGCTAGTGAATTGAATACGTATGCTGACGTTCAACAAGAGGCTGAGCAAGAAGAAGCTGAACAAGAAGAGGAAAAGATTATTGTTGAATTTCGGAAAGAAGAAAATGAAAGCGGCCGAAATGAAAACGCCCTTTATTTAACAAAGCTCTTTTCGCGGGAAGAAGAAGCTTTTTCAACGTGGAAGCTTTGTATTGTTCAAGACGGAGATTCGCTTGATACGATAGCAAACCGCTATAATACGAATGTACAAAACATTTTACGAGTGAATAATTTAGAAGATGAATATGAGCTGGAAGAAGGAAGCATCTTAAATATTCCCGTTCGTTAAAGTCGGAAAGAAAACAGTTTTGACGCATATAATGTCTTAACTGTTTTCTTTATTTTTTACGAGGAAGGAGAATATAGATGCAGCGGACAGTAGCAGACTACAAAGTATTGTTAAAAGAATATGACTTAGATGTTGACTTTATCGAAGATTACGGAAAAGTAAAAAAAGTCTATACGAAAACCGGCGTATTTGCGCTTAAAGAAATGGCGAATCATCAAGAACGAAATCAAAACTTCATTCAAAAGCTGCAGAACGTGTATCAAAAAGGATGGATGGGATTTGTCCCTATTTATCAAACAAAGCGTTCTCAGCCCATTGTTTCAGATGAAAGCGGCTCGTATTACTTAATGCCGTGGCTCCCAAATAATCCGACCGAAGAGCGTGATATTCGATATCATAAATTATTTCAAGAGCTTGCTAAGCTTCATGGCGCTTCGGCGCAGGAAGTAGAAGTGAAAAAAGAAGATATAGAAAATCATTATACATCGATGAAAGAAACGTGGGAAAAACGTCAGGAAGAGCTGAAGCAGTATGTAGCAGAATGCGAGAAAAAAATCTATATGTCCCCGTTTGAATTGCATTACTGTACGTTTTATTATGAAATGACAAGAGCGCTTGAATTTGGTTTTGGAAAGCTCGATCAGTGGAACGATGAAATGGAAGAAAAGGAAAAGATCCGGCTGGTTACATCTCATGGAAAGCTATCGGCTAAACATTTTATCTATGACGAACGGGGAAATGGTTTTTTTATTAATTTTGAACATGCAAAAGATGCTTCACCGATTTATGATTTGGTCTCATTTTATTTCCGTACTCTTCGCACATACCCAGTAACTACCTATGACAGCTATGAGTGGTTTAGTACGTATGAAAAACATTTTTCTCTCAGAGAAGAGGAACGGCTGCTTTTACACAGTTATTTGGCGTTTCCAGAACCCTTGTATCAGTGTATCGTTCAATATAGGCAGCATAAAGAAAGTAAAACAGAGCTTGAACATATGCAGTCATTTATTCGAGCATACTGGCTGACGAAAAACATTGAACAGCTCAATATTAAAATATTTGAAGTAGATCAGCAAAAAAAAATGGCAGCGGAAGCAGCTGCACAAGCCCAAGCGAACGAATAGCGCTTGGGTTTTTAAATCCAGTCCGAATATAAAGCAACCGCTAGTATGGCAAGCAGTGCCAACAACAGTACATCAAAGGTTGTAGGGAAAAATAGTGTACGTATACCTTGAAAAATTGTTAAAGGAACAATAAACTGTCCACAAGCCGCTCCTGCTGTTTTGAGCCACCGCTGCAGCTGATACGAATTTACATTTATTCGTTTCTTCATTTGTACATGCCCCTTTCAATCCACGTGCCCAGGTTAAAGTAAGTATATGAAAAAAGAAAGAAATGGTKTCATTTTTTTGAGCGGACTCTTCATTTTATTTCCAAAATTAGCGAGTGAATGAAAAAATAAAGAGCAGAACAAAAAAATTATGAATATAATCGTAAAAAAGTGGAGAAGATTATTGACGATTCAACATTTTTTCATATAGTATAATTAAGAGAAATTCATACATAAATACAGTGAATAGGAATAATTAAGAGAAATTCATACATAAATACAGTGAATAGGA